>CAZIJU010000011.1:0-57685 GCA_964539745.1 uncultured Burkholderiaceae bacterium
ATGCAGCGGACTGCAAATCCGTGTACGCCGGTTCGATTCCGACCCCCGCCTCCAATTTCTCGACCATGACGCCGCCACGGTCGTGAACGTGCGGATGCCGCGGTGGTGAAACGGGTAGACACAGCGGACTTAAAATCCGCCGCAAGCGAAAGCGAGCATGCCGGTTCGAGTCCGGCCCGCGGCACCACCCGACCACGATGGCTTTGAAAGTCTTCGACCTGCGCTGCGACAACGAGCACCCGTTCGAGGGATGGTTCGGCTCCGAGGGCGACTTCGAGTCGCAGAAGGCGCGCGGGCTGCTTGAGTGTCCGCTTTGCGGCTCGAAGCAGGTGCGGCGCATGCCGAGCGCGCCGCGCCTGAACCTGACCGAACCGCGAGAACCGAAGGAGCAGGCGGCCCTGCCGACCGCGGCGCAGATGCAGGCGCTGCTGCTCAAAATGGCGCGCGAAATCGCGGCCAATACCGAAGACGTCGGCGAGCGCTTCGCCGAGGAGGCGCGGCGCATCCACTACAAGGAGGCGCCCGAGCGCGGCATTCGCGGCGTCACGTCCAGGCAGGAAGCCGAGGCGCTCGAAGAGGAAGGCATCCACGTGATGCCGCTGCCGTTCGCGCACCTGCTGAAGGATTCGCTGCAGTAGCGTCCAGGCCGCGTGCCGAGTCGGCGGCACGAAGGCTTGCGCTTCGCAAAGGCGCAGCGGCGCTACTGCGGATAGGTGCCAGGCACGAGGATCGAGCGGTCGACGTCGCGGATGTCGCGCCGGCCGCAAAACGCCATCGTCAGATCGAGCTCGCGGGCGATGATCTCGAGGCACTTGGTCACGCCCGCTTCGCCAAGGGCGCCGAGCCCGTAGAGGAAAGCGCGGCCGATCAGCGTGGCGCGCGCGCCGAGCGCGATCGACTTCAACACGTCCTGGCCCGAGCGGATGCCGCTGTCGAGCCACACCTCGATTCTGGAGCCCACCGCGTCGACGATCGCCGGCAGCGCGTCGATCGCCGCCGGCGCCCCGTCGAGCTGGCGGCCGCCGTGATTGCTGACGACGAGCGCGTCGGCGCCGGTGGCCGCAGCGAGCTTCGCGTCCTCGGCGTCCATGATGCCCTTGAGAATCAGCGGTCCGCCCCAGCGCTTCTTGATCCACTCGACGTCGTTCCAGTCGAGCCGCGGATCGAACTGCTGCGCGGTCCACTCCGACAGCGAGCTCATGTCCTCGACGCCGCTGACGTGTCCGACGATGTTGCCGAACTGGCGCCGGCGCGTGCTCAGCATGCCGAGGCACCAGCGCGGCTTCGTCATCATGTTCAGGACGTTGCTCAGCGTCAGGCGCGGCGGCGCCGACAGGCCGTTCTTCAGGTCCTTGTGCCGCTGGCCGAGGATCTGCAGGTCGAGCGTCAGCATCAGCGCCGAGCACTTCGCCGCCCTGGCGCGCTCGATCAGCCGCTCGACGAAGCCGCGGTCGCGCATCACGTAGAGCTGGAACCAGAACGGCTTCGTCGTGTGCGCGGCGACGTCCTCGATCGAGCAGATGCTCATCGTGGAAAGCGTGAACGGCACGCCAAACCTTTCGGCCGCACGCGCGGCGAGGATCTCGCCGTCGGCATACTGCATGCCAGTCAACCCGGTCGGCGCGAGCGCAACCGGCATCGCGACCGGCTGTCCGGCCATCGTCGTGCGCAGGCTGCGATGCTCGATGTCGACCGCGACGCGCTGGCGCAGCTTGATTCGGGCGAACTGCGACGTGTTTTCGCGGTAGGTCGTCTCGGTCCAGGACCCCGAATCGGCGTAGTCGTAGAACATGCGCGGTACGCGCCGCCGCGCAAGGACGCGCAGATCCTCGACGCAGGTGACGACGGTCATTGCGCGACTTACCGGCGTTCGTACTGCGTCGAACCGAACAGTGTCCGCTTGTCCTGGTCGGTCATCTGCGGCCTGCGCCGGTCGGCAAGGACCTTGAGGCCGCGCTGCACCGCAGGGCGCGCTTCGATTGCCTCGTACCAGCGCCTGACGTTCGGATATTCGGCGAGGTCGACCCCTTGGTTCGCGTGCGAACGGGTCCACGGGTAGATCGCGATGTCTGCGATCGAATATTCGCCGGCGAAGTACGGCGCTTCGGCGAGCCGCTTGTCCATCACGCCGTACAGGCGCCGGGTTTCGTTGGTGTAGCGGTCGATCGCATACTGGATCTTTTCGGGCGCGTAGATACGGAAGTGATGCGCCTGGCCGAACATCGGGCCGACGCTGCCCATCTGGAACATCAGCCACTGCAGTGCGACGTACTTGCCGCGGACGTCGGCCGGCAGGAGCTTTCCGGTCTTGCCGGCCAGATAGATCAGGATCGCGCCGGATTCGAACAGCGAGATCGGTTTGCCGTCGGGGCCTTCGCTGTCGACGATCGCCGGAATCTTGTTGTTCGGGCTGATCCGCAGAAACTCGGGCTTGAACTGGTCGCCGGCGCCGATGTCGACCGCGTGCACCCGGTAGGGCAGGCCGCACTCCTCAAGCATGATGTGGATCTTGTGGCCGTTCGGCGTCGGCCACGAGTACAGGTCGATCATCGCGATGTGCCTCCCTTCTCCGGCAGCGGAACGTGTCTGGCGATCTCGAGCTTGGCGATGGCGTTGCGGTGGACTTCGTCGGGACCGTCGGCAAGCCGCAGCGTGCGCGCCAGCGTGTAGGCGTAGGCGAGCGGGAAGTCGTCGCACATGCCGCCGCCGCCGTGCGCCTGGATCGCCCAGTCGAGCACGGTGCAGGCGACGTTCGGTGCGACGACCTTGATCATCGCGATCTCGGACTTCGCCGCCTTGTTGCCGACCGTGTCCATCATGAACGCGGCCTTCAGCGTCAGCAGCCGCGCCTGGTCGATCATGCAGCGCGCTTCGGCGATGCGCTCCTGCCAGACGGTCTGCGTCGCCACTGGCGCGCCGAACGCGACGCGGTTGGCCAGGCGCTTGCACATCAGCTCGAGCGCGCGTTCGGCCAGCCCGATCGAACGCATGCAGTGGTGGATGCGGCCCGGGCCGAGGCGGCCCTGAGCGATCTCGAAGCCGCGGCCTTCGCCGAGCAGGATGTTCGACGCCGGCACGCGCACGTCGTCGAACTCGACTTCCATGTGGCCGTGCGGCGCATCGTCATAGCCGAACACGTTCAGCGGCCGGATCACTTTGACGCCCGGCGTGTCGGCCGGCACCAGGATCATCGACTGCTGCGCGTGCTTCGGCGCGTCGGGGTTCGTCTTGCCCATCACGATGTAGATCTTGCAGCGCGGGTCGCCGGCACCGGAGGTCCACCACTTCCTGCCGTTGATCACGTATTCGTCGCCGACACGCCGCATCGACGTCTGGATGTTGGTCGCGTCGGAGGATGCGACGGCCGGCTCCGTCATCGCGAAGGCCGAGCGGATCTCGCCCGCAAGCAGCGGCTCGAGCCAGCGCTTTTTCTGCTCGGGCGTGCCGTAGCGCTCGATCGTTTCCATGTTGCCGGTGTCCGGAGCGCTGCAGTTGAAGACCTCGGAGGCCCAGGGCACGCGCCCCATGATCTCGGCGAGCGGCGCGTACTCGATGTTCTTCAGTCCCGCGCCGTAGTGCGAGTCTGGCAGGAACAGGTTCCACAGCCCCGCCGCACGCGCCTTGGCCTTGAGCTCCTCGACGACCCTCGTCGGCGTCCAGCGCCGGCCCTGGCGGGTGTTTTCTTCGACTTCGGCGTAGAAGCGCCGCTCGTTCGGATAGACATGCTCGTCCATGAACGCGCGCACGCGCCGCTGCAGCTCGACGACTTTGGGCGAGTACTCGAAATCCATCGCATCCTCCGTGGCGGCGAAGCATAGCGCCGCGCCGATTGCCGCGCGCGTGCCGTGCGTATAGATTCCGCGGGCGGAGCACGGAGGCGAGTCATGAAGGCGGTCGTCTGCAGCGAGTGGGGTGGGCCGGAAAAGCTTCGGATCGGCGAAATGCCGTTGCCCGAACCGAGGGGGGGCGAGGTGCGGCTGAAAGTGCTCGCCGCTGGCGTGAACTTTCCCGATGCGTTGATCATCCAGAAGAAGTATCAGGTGCAACCGCCGCTGCCGTTCGTTCCGGGCACGGAGGTCGCCGGTCTGGTCGACGCGGCCGGCGACGGAGTAAGCGTCGAAAAGGGAACGCGCGTGGTCGCATTCGTCGGTACGGGCGGTTTCGCCGAGTACGTGTGCGTCAACGCGGCGCAGACGATCCCGTTGCCGGCCGGCGTGCCCGACGAGGTTGCAGCCGGTTTCACGATGACCTATGCCACTTCGCACCACGCGCTCGCCGACCGCGCGCAGTTGAAGTCCGGCGAAACGCTGCTCGTGCTCGGCGCGGGCGGCGGCGTCGGGCTGGCCGCGGTCGAACTCGGCAAACTGGCCGGCGCGCGCGTGATCGCCGCCGCATCGACCGACGAGAAGCTCGCCGCCTGTCACGCGGCGGGCGCCGACGCGCTGATCAATTACTCGACCCTCGATCTGCGCGAGGCGGTCAGGACGCTGACCGAGGGCAGGGGCGCCGACGTGGTGTACGACCCGGTCGGCGGCGGGTATACCGAACCGGCGCTGCGTTCGCTCGCGTGGCGCGGCCGATTACTGGTCGTCGGCTTCGCCAACGGCGAGATTCCGTCGCTGCGGATCAACCTGCTGCTGCTGAAGGAGGCGTCGCTGGTCGGTGTCTACTGGGGCGAGTTCGCCAAGCGCGAGCCGAAAGCCAACGCCAGGATGATCGGCGAGCTGATGGCATGGCTCGCGCAGGGCCGGCTGAAGCCGCGCGTGTCGCACGTCTATCCGCTGCACGAGACGCCGCGCGCACTCGACGAGCTGCTGCACCGGCGCGCAATCGGCAAGCTGGTGATCCGGCCGTAGGCGATGAGGGGCCCGATGCGACGATTCGCGCCGTTCGTCGCGATGGCAATGTTCTGCGCAGCCTTTGGCGCCGAGCGCAGCGTCGACAAGGAAGTCGTCGTCAACGCCACGCTCGACCAGGCGTGGGACGCTTGGACCACACGCGAAGGCATTACGAGCTTTTTCGTGCCGGACGCGCGCATCGAACCTCGCGTCGGCGGTGCGTTTCACATCTACTTCGATCCGACCGCAGAGCCCGGTATGAAGGGCGCTGACGACATGCGCTTCATGGCGCTGCAGCCGAAGAAGATGCTCTCCTTCGACTGGAACGCGCCGCCCAGCCTGCCCGAGGTGCGCAAGCAGCGCAGCTTCGTCGTGGTTCGCTTCGAGCCGGTCAACGAGCGGCAGACGCGTGTGCTTCTGCATCACACCGGCTGGGGCGACGGAGGCGAGTGGGACAAGGCGTACGCATATTTCGACCGCGCGTGGGGTCACGTGTTGTCGAGCCTGAAGCAGCGCTTCGAAACCGGCCCGAAGGACTGGACCGAGTGGCTGCGGCAGTTGCGCGCGTCGCGCGAGCAGGGCGCGCAGAAGAAATAGCGGTCGCCCGATAGGCGATGCCGCGACGCGCCGATCGCGAGCGTCGCCGAAGCGGGGCGGTCGTTTTCGGAGTTCGAGACGGTGCGCCCGTGCGCTTGCCGCCAGCGCGTTGCGACGGCGCGGGGCGCTGTGCCGACGCTGCTGCCGGGCATCCGTCCTGGCAAGATCGGCGAGGAATGCGGCAAACTGCGTCCGACGCGTCCTTGGAAGCGATCGACCTTGCAGACGAATGCCTACGACTACGTGATCGTCGGCGCCGGCACCGCCGGCTGCCTGCTCGCCAATCGCCTTTCGGCGGATCCCGACGTCAAAGTGCTGCTGCTCGAAGCCGGCGGCTGCGACGACTGGATCTGGATTCGCATCCCCGTCGGGTATCTGTACTGCATCGGCAATCCGCGCACCGACTGGTGCTACCGCACCGAGCCCGAAGAAGGGTTGAACGGCCGCTCGATCCTGTACGCGCGCGGCCGGGTGCTCGGCGGCTGCTCGTCGATCAACGCGATGATCTATATGCGCGGCCAGGCGCGCGACTACGACGAGTGGGCGCAGCTCACCGGCGACTCCGGATGGAGCTGGTCGTCGGTGCTGCCCGTGTTCAGGCAGCACGAGGACTTCTTCCGCGGCGCCGATCAAGCGCATGGCGCTGGCGGCGAATGGCGCGTCGAACCGCAGCGGCTTTCGTGGGAGATCCTCGACGCGTACCGCGAGGCGATGGTGCAGGCCGGTATCCCGCGGACCGACGACTTCAACCGCGGCGACAACGAGGGCTGCGGATTCTTTCTCGTCAACCAGACGCGCGGCGTGCGGCTGAACACCGCGCGCGCGTTTCTGCGGCCGGTTATAAAGCGGCCGAACCTCGCGGTGCTCACCGACGCGCAGGCGAAGCGGCTGCGTTTCGAGGGCCGGCGCTGCGCCGGCATCGAGTTCGAGCGCGGCGGTCGGACCGAGTTCGCCGGGGCGCGCATCGAGACGATCCTCGCGTCCGGCAGCATCGGCTCGCCGCAGATCCTTCAGCTTTCCGGCATCGGTCCGCCGGAACTGCTCGCATCGCTCGGCATCGACGTCGTCCACGCGCTGCCCGGCGTCGGCGAAAATCTGCAGGACCATCTGCAGCTTCGCATGGCGTTCAAGGTTGGCAACGTCGTCACGCTGAACCGGCGCGTTCACAGCCTCTTCGGCAAGGCGGCGATGGCGCTCGAATACGCGCTGTTCCGCAGCGGGCCGCTGGCGATGGCGCCGAGCCAGCTCGGCGGATTCACGCGCTCGTCACCCGAGCACGCCACCCCGAACGTTGAGTTCCACGCGCAGCCGCTGTCGCTCGACAAGTTCGGCGATCCGCTGCATCCGTTCGACGCGTTCACGTCGAGCGTCTGCAACCTGCGGCCGACCTCGCGCGGCACGGTTCGTATTCGCAGCGCCGATGCGCGCGCGGCGCCCGCGATCCACTGCCGCTATCTGACGACCGACGAGGACCGCAAGGTCGCCGTCGATTCGTTGCGGCTGGCGCGCCGCGTGGCCGCGCAGCCTGCCCTCGCGAAGTATCGGCCGCAGGAGTTCCTGCCCGGAACGCAGCACCAGTCCGACGCAGAGCTCGTTCGCGCGGCCGGCGACATCGGCACGACGATCTTCCATCCGGTCGGCACCTGCAAGATGGGACGCGGCGACGATCCGCTCGCGGTCGTCGACTCGCGGCTGCGCGTGCGCGGACTGGCCGGGCTGCGCGTCGTCGATGCGTCGGTGATGCCGACGATCACGTCGGGCAACACGAATTCGCCGACGTTGATGATCGCCGAGCGGGCTGCGAAGCTGATCCGCGAGGATCGGCGCGCGGGGTAGCGAACGAAGGTCGCTGCTTGTCGTCCGCCCCCATTGAAAAGGAGAGTCAGGGGGTCTTTCGCTGCCGGCGCGCGACGCACCGTCAAAATCGCCCCGGCCCCCCTTTACGAAAGGGGGGCAGCCGCACGCGCTACGCCTGCTGCGCGTACTTCCACCCCAGCTCCGCCAGCGCCTTCGCGTTGGCACCCGCGTGCTTGGCGTTGTCGCTCGACGCGAGCCCTTCCGTGTAGCGCTTGTAGACGCCCTGCAGGATCGCGGCGATACGGAACAGGTTGTAGGCGAGATAGAAGTTCCAGTGTTCGATGCCCGCGCGGCCGGTGCGCTCGCAATAGCGGCGGATGTATTCGGCTTCGCTTGGAATGCCGAGCGCGGCGTGATCCAGCCCCGCGATGCCGCGGAACGCCCCCGGCGGGATGTGCCAGCTCATGCAGTGGTAGCTGAAGTCCGCCAGCGGATGGCCGAGCGTCGACAGCTCCCAGTCGAGGATCGCGACGATGCGCGGCTCGGCCGGGTGGAAGATCAGGTTGTCCATCCGGTAGTCGCCGTGAACGACGGCGGTTTCGTCGCCGGGCGGGATGTGCTGCGGCAGCCAGTCGATCAGCCGGTTCATCGCCTCGATTCGCTCGGTCTCGCTCGCCTGGTACTGCTTGCTCCAGCGGCCGATCTGCCGCGCGAAGTAGTTGCCGGACTTGCCGTAGTCGGACAGGCCTGCGCGCCCGACATCGACCGTGTGAAGCTGCGCTAGCACGCGGTTCATCTCGTCGTAGATCGCCGCGCGCTCGGCAGGGTTCGACTGCGGCAGCGACTGCTCCCAGAAGATGCGGCCTTCGACGTGCTCCATCACGAAAAACGCGCGTCCGATCACGCTTTCGTCCTCGCACAGCACGTGCACCTGCGGCACCGGTATGCCCTGCGCGCGCAGTGCGCGCATCACACGGAACTCGCGCTCGATCGCGTGCGCCGACGGCAGCAGCTTGGCCACCGGCCCAGGCTTGGTGCGCATCACGTACTTCGCCGAAGGCGTGATCAGCAGGTAGGTCGGGTTCGACTGCCCGCCCTGGAACTGCTTGACTTCGAGCGGCCCCGCGAAGCCCGGCAGATTCGCGGCAAGGTAGACGGCCAGCGGTTCGACATCGAAGCGGTGGCGTTCGGTGACTTCTCCGAGTTGGCTCATGTGGGCTCCGATTCGGGGCGCGCCCTCAATTTCAGGTACTTCTGCAGCAGCTCTTCCATCGTCGACAGCCGCGTGGCGGTACGCAGCGTATCGATCGCGCAGAAGTTGACGACGCGCACCACGCTCTTGGCGGGCGTGGGGCCGACGTCGATCACGTTCAGGCAGCCGGCGTCCTGCGCGAGTCCGCCGAGGAAAACGTGCCGTCCAGTGAGAAACCACGACAGCACCGCGCGGTTGACGCCGCCGTGCGCGACCAGCAGCGCCGTGTCCCACGCTTCGTCCGCCAGCAGCCGCTGTAACGCCGGCAGCGCACGGTCGAGCAGCTCGCCGATCGTCTCGCCGCCGAGGAAGCGCGCCTCGCGCGGCACCGTGCCTTCGAAGGCGGCGACGAAGGCATCGCGCAGCTCGTCGTCGCGGATCGCCGATAGCCGGCCGCCGCGGATCTCCTGAAAGTCGGGCCAGTGTTCCACCGGCGGGGCCATGCGTGCCGCCTCGAGCACATGCTGCGCGGTTTCGCGCGTTCGCCGCAGGCCGCTGGTCACGACGCGGTCGATCCGGATGTCGCGCAGCGCCTCGCCCATCGCGCGTGCCTGCGCCACCCCTTGCGCGGTCAGCGGGACGTCGTCCGGTGGGTACGGGCGGCCGTCGGCGTCGAAGTAGTCGACCGACCCGTGACGCATCAACAGCAGCCGGCGGCGCTCGACGTGCATCACGATTCCTTGACTGCGCCGCTCGCGACGAGCGCCGCGATCGCGCTCTCGTCGAAGCCGATTTCGCGCAGCAGTTCGCGCGTCTGCGCGCCGGCCTGCGGTGCCGGCCGCGGCGCAAAGTCGTGCGCGGTCATCTGTGCGAGCGGGCCGACATGCGTCACGCCGCCGCACTTGTGGACGAGCTTGCGCGCGGCGAACTGCGGCTGCGCGAGCGCCTCTGTCGGTTTCAGTACCGGCGCGACGCAGGCGTCGACGCGCTCGAAGATCGCTATCCAGTGCGCGAGCGGCTGCAAGCGCAGCCGCTCGGCGACGCGCCGCGCGGTCGCGTCAGCCGCATCCGACCCAGGCGACTCGCCGAGCGACCAGTGCCGGGTCTTCAGCTCCGGCAGACCGATCGCTTCGCAGAACGCCTGCCAAAACTTCAGCTCCAACGCGCCGACCGCCAGTTCGCCGCCGTCGGCTGTCTCGTAGACGCGATAGCAGGGCGCGCCGCCGGTCAGCAGCGAACGCTCCGCGACCGGCGTCGAACCGCCGTCGAGCTCGGCGTGCGCGAAGAAGTGATGCGCGAGCAGTCCGTCGGTCATCGCGACGTCGACGTAACGGCCGACGCCCGTGCGCTGCGCGCCGATCAACGCGATCAAAAGCGTCGCGAGCGCCGACAACGCGCCGCCGAGCAGATCGCCGAGCTGCAGGTTCGGGATCGCCGGCTTGCCCTGCGCGCGGATCTGGTCGAGGACGCCGCTCGTCGCGAGGTAGTCGATGTCGTGTCCCGCGGCCTGCGCCAGCGGCCCGTTCTGACCGTAGCCCGACAGCGAACAGACGACGAGCTTCGGATTGCGCGCGTGCAGCGCGTCCCAGCCGAGCCCGAGCCGCGCCATCACGCCGGGGCGGAAGCCTTCGATCAGCGCGTCTGCCGTGTCGACGAGCTTGAGCAGCACGTCGCGGCCGGCGTCCGACTTCAGATCGATTCGGATCGAGCGCTTGCCGCGGTTGACCGCGTCGAAGATCGGATTGACGCGCGCGCCTTCCGCGTTCGCGACAAGCGGCGGAAAGCCGCGCAGATAGTCGCCTTCGCCGGTGTCCTCGACCTTGATCACGTCGGCGCCGAAGTCGGCCAGATGCATCGTCGCCGCCGGACCGGGCAGAAGCCGCGTCAGGTCGAGGATGCGCAAGCCCGCGAGCGGCGCGTTGGCGTTCGGGTTCATGCGATCGATTCGATCTGTTCGGTCAGTTCGAGCCAGTGGCTTTCGAGCGCTTCGAGCTGCTGTGCGAGTTCGCCGCGCTGCTTCAGCGTCGCCGCGACTTCGTCCGGATGCCCCGCATGATAGAAGTCCGGGTCGGCCAGCTTCGCGTCGAGCTCGCGCAGCGCGTCGGACAGTCGCGCGATCTCGCCTTCGAGCTTCGAGAGTTTCGTCTGCAACGGCTTGCGCGCCGCGGCCAGCCGCTGGCGCTGCTGCGCTTGCCGCTTGCGCAGCTCGCGCCGGTTCGGCCCCTGCTCGTCGTCGGCGGATTCGGTGCGCTCGCGCCGGCTGGCGAGCACCAGCGCCGCATAGTCGTCGAGATCGCCGTCGAACGCAGCGAGCCGGCCGTCGTGAACGAGCCAGAGCTGATCGACGGTCGCGCGCAGAAGATGCCGGTCGTGCGAGACGAGCAGCAGCGCGCCTTCGAAAGCGGATAGCGCGACCGTCAGCGCCTCGCGCGTCTCCATGTCGAGGTGGTTGGTCGGCTCGTCGAGGACGAGCAGATTGGGTCGGCCCCACGCGAGCAGCGCGAGCGCGCAGCGCGCGCGCTCGCCGCCGGACATCGGGCCGACCGGGCTGGTCGCCATTTCGCCCGAGAAGCGGTAGGTGCCGAGGAAGTCGCGCAGTTCCTGTTCGCGCGCGTCGGGCGCGAGCCGACGCAGATGCTGCAACGGACTTTCGTCCGGGCGAAGCTGGTCGAGCTGGTGCTGGGCGAAGTAGCCGATCGCGAGCCCCGCGCCGCGCCTCAGCGCGCCGGAGGCGGGCGCCAGTTCGCCGGCGATCGCCTTGACGAGCGTGGACTTGCCGGCGCCGTTGACGCCGAGGATGCCGATGCGATCGCCCGAACGGACCACGAACTTCACGTCGTCGAGGATCGTGCGCTCGCCGTCCTCGGCCGGGTACGCGAGACGCAGGTCTTCGGCGTCGATCAGCCGCTCGGGCAGCTTGCGAGGTTCGAGGAACTCGAAACGCCACTCGCGGCGCGCGCGCACCGGCTCGACCGCTTGCAGACGCTCGAGCATCTTGATCCGGCTCTGCGCCTGCCGCGCCTTGGTGGCCTTCGCGCGGAAGCGGTCGACGAAGCGCTGCAGGTGCGCGGCCGTGCGCTCGTACGCCTTTGCCGCCGCCTGCTGCTGCCGTTGCTGCTCGACCCAGGCGGCTTCGAAGGCGGTGTAGTTGCCCGCATAGCGGCGGATCGTGCCGTCGGCCACATGCCAGGTCGTCGTCGTGCAGCGGTCGAGGAATTCGCGGTCGTGCGAGATCAGCAGCACGGTCGCGTCCTGCCGCTTGAGCCAAGCCTCGAGCCAGATCACCGAATCGAGGTCGAGGTGGTTGGTCGGCTCGTCGAGCAGCATCAGCTCGGCCGGTCGCAGCAGCGCGCGCGCGAGCGCAAGCCGGTTGCGCCAGCCGCCCGAGAACTCCGCGACGCGCCGCTCGCCGTCGCGCTCGGCAAAGCCCAGTCCGTGCATCACGGCCTTGGCCTGCGCGACGATCGCGCCTTCGTTCAGCTCCGCAATCGCCGCGTGCGCATGCGCGAGGGCGAGGTCGTCGTCGCCGGCCAGCGCCGCCCGCAATTGGGCGCGCGCGGCCGTCAATGGCGCGTGCCCGGCGAGCACGTAGTCGATGGCGGAATCGTCGGTCGCCTCGATGTCCTGCGCCACGTGCGCGATGCGCTGCGGTGCGGGCGCTTCGACGCTGCCGGCCTCCGGCGCGAGGTCCGCCAGGATCGCGGCGAGCAGCGAAGACTTTCCGCTGCCGTTGGCGCCGACCAACCCGATCCTCTCGCCGGGCGCGGCGATCAGCGAAACATCGCGATACAGGACGCGTGCCCCGCGCGCGAGCGCGAAGCCGGTGAGGCGCAGCATCTAACCGGACGGCGGCAAGGGGCGTGGACCGCGCGCCGCGCTGGCCCCCGCGGCGCGACGGCCCGCGCGGCAGGCGCCGGCCGGGACGCTCGGCACCGGCCGCGCCCGGCGACGCTGGCACGAACCGCCTCGCGGACTGCGCGTCACGGCAGCTCTTCCTGCCTGACGAGAAACACCATGTCGTCGCCGGCGCTGGTCGTCAGCCAGGTCATCGGGATGTCCTTGAACTGCTTTTCGACGGTGGCGCGTTCTCCGCCGACCTCGACGATCAACAGCCCGCCACGTTTCAGATGGCTGCGCGCCTCGCGCAGCAGCCGCTTGATCACGTCCATGCCGTCGGTGCCGCCAGCCAGCGCGAGTTTCGGCTCGTGCGTGTACTCCTTGGGCAGCTTGCTCATCGACGCGTCGGTGACGTACGGCGGATTGCACAGGATCACGTCGTAGCGCCGGTCGCGCAGCGCCGAGAACAGGTCCGACTCGATCAGCCGGATCCGCCCCTCGAAACCGTAGTCGGCGACGTTGCGCCGGGCGACCGCGAGCGCGTCTTTCGACACGTCGGCGGCGTCGACCTTCGCGTGCGCAAAGATGTCGGCCGCCATGACCGCGAGGCAGCCCGAACCGGTGCACATGTCGAGCACGTCGGTGATGTCGTTTGGCTCCTGCACCCAGGGATGCAGGCCGTCCTTCAGCAGCTCGGCGATGAACGAGCGGGGCACGATCGCGCGCTCGTCGATATAGAACTTGTAGCCCTGCAGCCACGCCTCCTGCAGCAGGTAGGCGGCCGGCACGCGTTTCTTGACGCGCCGCTCGATCAACTGCAGCAACGTATTGATTTCGGCGTGCGTCAGATACGCGTCGAGGAAGACGTCGAGCCGCTCGATCGGCAGCTTCAGCGCGCGCATCACGAGGAAAACGGCCTCGTCGAAGGCGTCGACCTGGCCATGCCCGAAGAACAGGTCCGCCTCGTTGAAGCGCGTCACCGCGAAGCGCAGCACGTCGCGCAGCGTGCGCAGATTGGCCTGGGCGTCGATGTTGGACATTGTTGTCAGCCCTCGGCGAGAAGAAGGAGCTCCAGCGTGCGGCGGTAGACGTCCTTCAGCGGTTCGAGGTCGTCGACGCGGATGTTTTCGTCGATCTTGTGGATCGACGCGTTGGGGGGGCCGAACTCGACGACCTGCGGGCAAATGGTCGCGATGAAGCGGCCGTCGGACGTGCCGCCGCTGGTCGAAAGCTGCGGCTGTACACCCGTACGCTCGACGATCGCGCGGCGGATCGCTTCGACCAGTTTGCCCGGATGCGTGAGGAACGGTTGCGCGCCGACCGTCCATTCGATTTCGTAGTCGAGTCCGTGCCGGTCGAGGATCGCCTCGATCCGCCGCATCAGTTCCGCGGCCGTCGACACCGGTGCGAAGCGTAGGTTGAAGTCGACTTCGCAGGTGCCGGGGATCACGTTCGACGCGCCGGTGCCCGCGTGGATGTTCGATACCTGGAAGGTCGTCGGCGGGAAATATTCGTTGCCGCGATCCCATGTCGTTGCCGCGAGCTCGGCGAGCGCGGGCGCGAGTTCGTGAACCGGGTTGCGCGCAAGGTGGGGGTAGGCGACATGCCCCTGCACGCCGTTGACCCTGAGCCTGCCCGACAGCGAGCCGCGCCGGCCGTTCTTGATCGTGTCGCCGAGGCGGTCGACCGAGGTCGGTTCGCCAACGATGCAACCGTCGATCGCCTCTGCGCGCGCGGCGAGTCGCTCGACGACCGCGACCGTGCCGTCGGTGGCAGGACCCTCCTCGTCGGAGGTCAGCAGCAGCGCGATCGAGCCGCGGTGCGCGGGATGCGCGCGGACGAATTCCTCGGCCGCGACGACGAACGCCGCGATCGAACTCTTCATGTCGCTGGCGCCGCGACCGAACAGCCGGCCGTCGCGCAAGGTCGGCTCGAACGGATCCGAGTGCCAATGCTCGCGCGGCCCCGGCGGGACGACGTCGGTATGGCCGGCGAACACGATGACGGGTCGCGCAGCGCCGCGGCGCAACCACAGGTTGGCCGTGCCGTTGCGGTCGATGCGCTCGGCGCGGAAGTCGAGCGGGGCCAGACGCTGCGCGATCAGGTGCTGGCAGCCGTCGTCGTTCGGCGTGACCGATCGGCGGGCGATCAACTGGCAGACGAGTTCGAGCGTCGCTGACACGGGCGGGGCGGAGGAAATCGGACCCGCATTATCGCGAAATTGTCGCTCGAACCGGCGCGCGAGGCAGGCGCAGGCGCTCGCCGCAGGCGGCGCGCAGGTACAACGACCGGAGGCAAACGCGGGCTGGACGCGCCGGGCCGGTGCGTCAGATGTTCAGCGTGAACTCGGAAAACGACGACGTGTCGTTGGCCGCTTTCTTTGGTTCCTGCACCGGCATGCTCGGTTTGCCGGCATTGTTGATCAGCCACAGCAAGTTGTTCTTCGAGTCGGCGGCGGCCAGCGCGTCCTCGCGCGTGACGACGTCCTTCTGCAGCAGCGTGTACAGGCTCTGCTCGAAGGTCTGGCTCTCCGGCGCAAGGCTCTGCTCCATCGCCTCCTTGATCGCCGAGACGTCGCCGCGTTCGATCAGCGAGGTCATCTGACCCGCGTTCATCAGCACCTCGACAGCGGGCACGCGCCCGCCCTTCCTGGAGCGGACGAGCCGCTGCGACACGACCGCCTTCAGCGATGCGGCGAGGTCCTCGAACAGCGCCTGTCGGGTTTCCGGCGTGTAGAAGCTAATCACGCGATTCAGCGCATGCGCGCTGTTGGTTGCATGCATCGTCGCGACGACCAGGTGGCCGGACATCGCGTACGCGAGCGCCGCACCCATCGTGTCGCGGTCGCGGATCTCGCCGATGAACAGCACGTCCGGGGCCTGCCGCATCGCGTTCCTGAGGGCCGCGTGCAGCGACTTTGCGTCGGTGCCGATCTCGCGCTGATTGATGATCGACTTCTTGTTGCGAAACAGGAACTCGATCGGATCCTCGAATGTCAGGATGTGTCCGGTGAGCAGCTCGTTGCGGTGATCGAGCATCGATGCGATCGACGTCGACTTGCCCGAGCCCGCGGCACCGACGACCAGCAGCAGCCCGCGCCGCTCCATGATCAAATCCTTCAGCACGTCGGGCAGCATCAGCTCGTCGAGCCGCGGCACCTCGTGGGGGATGTACCGCACGACCGCCGAGACCGAGCCGCGCTGCATGAAGGCGCTCAGGCGGAAGCTGCCGACGCCGGCGACCGGCAGCCCGACGTTCAGTTCGCGCGTGTCCTCGAGTTCGCGGAACTGCGCATCGCTCAAGCGCTCGGCGAGCAGACTGACGATCGCCTGTGGAGCAAGTCGCTCCTGGTTGATCGGCACGCACACGCCGTTGATCTTGATCGTGATCGGCGAGCCGACCGCCAGATACAGGTCGGAGGCGTTCTTCTCCGCCATCAGATGGAAGAGCCGTTCGAGTGCCATCGCAGCCTCCGGGTTAGCACGCGGGGACGATACGCACCGGCCCTGGCGCCGTGAAGTCCCGCGATCGGGCGAATAGCGCCGCGTTGTCCGGCAATCTCAGCGGCTCGCGCCCGCTTCGCGCAGCAGGTCGTTGATCGCGGTCTTGGCGCGCGTCTGCGCGTCGACGCGTTTGACGATCACTGCGCAGTAAAGGCTGTAGCTGCCGTCCGCCGAGGGCAGGCTCCCCGAGACGACGACCGAACCGGCCGGAATCCGGCCGTACGTGACTTCGCCGGTGGCTCGGTCGTAGATCTTCGTGCTCTGGCCGATATACACGCCCATGCTGATGACGGAGTTCTCCTCGACGATCACGCCCTCGACGATCTCCGAACGCGCGCCGATGAAGCAGTTGTCCTCGATGATCGTCGGGTTCGCCTGCAGCGGTTCGAGCACGCCGCCGATGCCCACACCGCCCGACAGATGGACGTTCTTGCCGATCTGCGCGCACGAGCCGACGGTCGCCCAGGTGTCGACCATCGTGCCTTCGTCGACATAGGCGCCGATGTTCACGTACGAAGGCATCAGCACGACGTTTCTCGCGATGAACGCGCCGCGCCGGACCATCGCCGGCGGAACGACGCGGAAGCCGCCCGCGGCGAAGTCGCGCTCGGTGTAGGCGGCGAACTTGCCCGGCACCTTGTCGTAGTAGCGCGTGAAGCCGCCCGCGTCCATCACCTGGTTGTCCTGCAGCCGGAACGACAGCAGCACGGCTTTCTTGACCCACTGGTGAACCACCCACTGCCCGTTGCGCTTATCAGCGACTCGCAGTTCGCCGGCGTCGAGCTTCGCAAGCGTCTCGTCGACCGCGCGGCGGACATCGCCGGGCGCGTTCGCGGGGCTGAGCTCGGCGCGGCGCTCCCACGCGCCTTCGATGATCTGCTGGCTGTTCATCGGGACCTCGTCAGGGCTTGGGTGAATTCGGCAATACGGCGGGCTGCATCGAGAACTTCGTCGAGGCCCGCCACCAGCGCGATGCGGACAAAACCCGCGCCGGGATTCAGGCCGTCGCGCGTGCGCGCGAGAAAGCTACCGGGTAGCACGGTGACGTTGCGCTCGGCGAACAGCCGTCGCGCGTACTCGGTGTCGTCGATCGGCGTACGCGCCCAGAGGTAGAACGCGGCCTCCGGCTGCGCCGTCTGCAGCGCGCCGGCGATGATCGGCGTGGCCTGCGCGAACTTGGTCGCGTACAGCTTGCGGTTCTCGCGCACGTGCACCTCGTCCTTCCATGCGACCACACTGGCGGCCTGCACCGGCGGGCTCATCGCGTTGCCGTGATAGGTGCGATACAGCAGGAACTTCTTCAGCACGGCCGCGTCGCCCGCGACGAAGCCCGAGCGCAGCCCGGGCACGTTCGAGCGCTTCGACAGGCTGCCGAATGTGACGAGCCGCGCGAAGTCGTTGCGGCCGAGCAGTTGCGCGGCCTGCAGGCCGCCGAGCGGCGGGCGCGCCTCGTCGAAGTAGATCTCGGAATAGCACTCGTCGGAGGCGATCACGAAACCGTAGCGATCGGCGAGCTCGAACAGTGTGCGCCATTCGTCGAGCGTCATCACGCGCCCGGTCGGATTGGCCGGCGAGCACACGTAGACGAGCTGCACTCGCCGCCACTCGTCCGGCTTGACGCGCTCGAAGGCCATCCTGAACCCGTTGTCCGGCGTGGTCGGCAGGTACAACGGCTGCGCGCCGGCGAGCAGCGCGGCGCCTTCGTAGATCTGATAGAAAGGGTTCGGCGCGATCACCAGCGCGTCGCGTGTGCGGTCGACGACCGCCTGCGCGAAAGCGAACAACGCTTCGCGCGAACCGTTGACCGGCAACACCTGGGTCGCCGGATCGACCGCTGGGAGCGCGAATCGGCGCGCGAGCCACTCGGCGATGGCTTCGCGCAGTTCCGGCACGCCGACCGTGCTCGGATACTGCGCGAGCCCGGGCAGCGCCTTCGTCAAGGCGTCGAAGACGAAGGACGGCGTCGCATGCTTCGGCTCGCCGATCGACAGGTTGATGTGGGGCAGGTTCGTCGGCGGCGCGGCGCCGGCCAGCAGCTCGCGCAACCGCTCGAACGGATAAGGCTGCAGCCTGTGCAGATCCGGGTTCATCCGCGCGTGCTCGATTCGGCCGGAAAGCGGCCGAGTTCGACGTACGGCGCCGGCTTCCAGCCGCGCTTGCGATGCTCGGCAACGACGGTCGTGAAGATGCCGCCGCGCACGTACCAGCGCGCGGTCAGGCGCAGGAAACGCGGCGCCAGCACGCGCACGAGGTCATCGACGATGCGATTGGTCACCGCCTCGTGGAAAACGCCCTCGTCGCGGTACGACCACATGTACAGCTTCAGACTCTTCAACTCGACGTTGCGCCGGTCGGGCACGTAGTCCAGGATCATCGTCGCGAAATCCGGCTGCCCCGTCAGCGGGCACAGGCACGTGAACTCGGGGATCTCGATGTGGACGAGGTAGTCGCGGGCCGGCGCGGGGTTGGCGAAGGTGTCGAGTTTTCGGGTCGGCCGCGTGGCCATCGAAGCGCTCTGCGATGCGGCTTCGCACGCGCGGTCTGCGGCGCACGCGCGCGAAGCCGGAGGTGGATACGAGGTGGGCTGTATTATACGAAGCCATCGTAATCACCCGACGCTGCGAGTCGCACCCGCATCCGTACGCGTCGGCACTCCCGGAAGCTGCACCGTGCGTCTTCGGCAGATCAAACTCGCCGGTTTCAAGTCGTTTGTCGATCCGACTCACATCGACGTTCCAGGCAGCCTGGTCGGCGTGGTCGGGCCGAACGGATGCGGCAAGTCCAACGTGATCGACGCGGTGCGTTGGGTGCTCGGCGAGTCGAAGGCCGCCGAGCTGCGCGGCGAGTCGATGCAGGACGTGATTTTCAACGGCTCGGCCAATCGCAAGCCTGCGGGGCGCGCCAGCGTCGAGCTTGTGTTCGACAACAGCGATGGCCGCATCGGCGGCGAGTGGGGCAAGTACGCGGAGATCTCGGTCAAGCGCGTGCTGACGCGCGACGGTGCGTCGAGTTACTTCATCAACAACCAGGCCGTGCGCCGGCGCGACGTGCAGGACATGTTTCTCGGCACCGGGCTGGGTCCGCGCGCGTACGCGATCATCGGCCAGGGCATGATCACGCGCATCATCGAGGCGCGCCCGGAAGAGCTGCGCGTGTTTCTGGAAGAGGCGGCCGGCGTATCGAAGTACAAGGAGCGCCGGCGCGAGACGGAAAACCGTCTGGCCGACACGCGCGACAACCTGACGCGCGTTGAAGACATCTTGCGCGAGCTCGATGCGAACATCGCGCGGCTCGAGCAGCAGGCCGAGGTTGCGCAGAAGTACCGCGACCTCAAGTCCGCGCATGACGAGCAGCAGCAGCTGCTGTGGGCGAGCCGCAAACGCGAGGCTGCGGCCGAGCGGGACCGGGTCGCGCGCGACATCGAAGCGCGCAGCGTCGCGCTCGAACAACACATCGCCGAGCTGCGCGCGACCGAACGTGTGCTGGAAGAGGTGCGCGCCGCGCACTATGCGGCGTCGGACGCCGTTCACGCCGCGCAGGGCGAAGTGCTGCAGATCAACGCCGAGATCGGCAAACTCGAGTCGGAGATCCGCATGATCGTCGACAGCCGTTCGCGGCTGGCCGCACAGATCGACACGCTGACCGCCACGCGCGAACGTCGGCTGCGCGAGGCCGACGAACTGAAGGCGCGAGCGGCGGAGCTTGCGCGGCAGATCGACGAAGGCGGGCGGCGCCTGCAGGCGGCCGCCGCGCGATGCGCCGAGCACGACGCCGGGCTGCCGCAGCTTCGCACCGAATACGAAACGACGCGCGACGCGCTGTCCGCCGCGCGCGCCGAAGCCGCGCTCGCCGAGCAGGCGATCGAGGCAGCCGCCTCGGAGCAGCGTGCGTTCGACCGCGAACTTGGCGCGCTGCTGGCGCGCCGCGAGCGGCTGCAGGAGGAGCGCGCGCATCTGGGGGCGCCCGACGAGGCGCGGCTGGCCGATCTGACGTCCGAGATCGCACGCCTCAAGGCCGAACTCGAGGCGACGACGCAGCGGCTGCAGCGGGCAGAGCAGCAACTCGCGCAAGCGCAGGGCGAGCGGCAGGGCCTGTTGGAGGCGCGCACCCGCGAGACCGAAGCGCTCGCCAAGCTGGAAGCGCGGCTGCACGCATTGCAGGAACTGCAGGCAAACGTCGAGGCCGACGAACGCCTCGACCCCTGGCTGCGGACGCAGGGACTCGAAAGCCTGCCGCGTCTGTTCCGCAAGATGCGCGTCGAACCGGGATGGGAGACGGCTTTCGAGGCGGTGTTGAACGAGCGCATCGAAGCACTCGAGGTCGGCCGGCTCGACACGCTGGCGGGACTGGCGACCAACGCGCCGCCGGCGCGTGTGGCGTTCTATGCGGCGGGCGGTGCCGTGGCGATGCCCGCAACGCCGGCCGGTTTCCCGAGGCTCGCCGACCGCGTGCGCGGACACGACGCGGCGCTTGCCGCCGTGCTCGGCGACTGGCTGGCGAACGTGTTCGTCGCGGAGGACGTCGGCCAGGCGCTGGCGCACCGTGCCGAGCTGCCGCCGGGCGGCCACTTCGTAACCCGCGCTGGGCACCGCGTCTCGCGCTATGCCGTGCGCTTCTACGCGCAGGACGACCGCAAGGCGGGGCTGCTGGCGCGGCGGCAGGAGATCGAAAACCTCGAACGCGAGCTGCGCGCGCGGAAGCTGATGGTCGAGCAGGCCGCGGCGGCATTCACGCGTTGCGAAGCCATGCTGCGCAGCGCGCAGGAGCAGGCGAACGCCGAACGGCAGGCCGCCGAGCGGCTGCGCTCGCGGCTGCACACCGCGCAGCTCGAAGCGGTCAAGCTCGGCGAACTGATCGACCGCGTGCGGCATCGCGCCGGCCAGATCGCGAGCGAGCTCGCCGAAGTGGCTTCGCACGAGGCCGAACTGCGCGCGCACCGCGGTGACGTCGACGAGCGCTTTCAGCAGCTCGACCAGGCGCTCTCGGCGAAGCAGGAGGCGGTCGAAGCGGCGCGCGTCGCATACGAGGACGCCGACAGGCGTCAACGCGAAGCGCGCGAGCAGCAGCAACGTCTCGCCGCCGAACGCCAACGCATCGAGTTCGAAGTCGCCTCGGCGCGCGAGCGTGCCGCCGACGTCGCGCACGCGATCCAGGTGGCCGAGTCCGACGCCGCGCGGCTGGCGACCGACATCGAAGCGGCGCGCGCCGAGCTGGCGCGGCTCGACGACAGCGCGGTGCGTAGCGGTCTGGACGGCTTGCTTGCGCAGCGCGGCGCCGCCGAGGAAAGACTGCGAGAAGCGCGCAGCCGGCTCGACGAGCTGGCGCAGCAGTTGCGTGCGACCGACGAAAAGAGGCTGCAGCTCGACCGCGAGCAACAGCCGCGGCGCGACAAGATCACCGAGCTGCAGTTGAAGGAGCAGGCCGCGCGGCTCGCGGTCGAGCAATACGCGCAGCAGCTCGCCGAGGTGCACGCAGACGAAGCCGCGCTGGCGGCGAAGCTCGATGCGGCGCCGGTCAAACCGGCGGCGCTGCAGGCGGAGATCGCGCGGCTGGCGCAGGAAATCGAGTCGCTCGGCGCCGTCAACCTGGCGGCGCTCGAGGAATTGGCGCAGGCGCGCGAGCGCAAGGGTTTCCTCGACGCGCAGTCGAGCGACCTGAAATCGGCGATCGGGACGCTCGAGGACGCGATCCGGCGGATCGACCGCGAAACCCGCGAGCTTCTGCAGCAGACCTTCGACCAGGTCAACGTGCAGTTCGGCCAGCTCTTCCCGAAGCTGTTCGGCGGCGGCGAGGCGAAGCTGATCATGACCGGCGACGAAATCCTCGATGCCGGCGTGCAGGTGATGGCGCAGCCGCCGGGCAAGCGCAACAGCACGATCCATCTGCTGTCCGGCGGCGAGAAGGCACTGACGGCCACCGCGCTGGTGTTCGCGCTGTTCAAGCTGAATCCCGCGCCGTTCTGCCTGCTCGACGAGGTCGACGCCCCCCTGGACGACGCGAACACGGAGCGTTTCTGCGATCTGGTGCGGTCGATGACCGGCAACACGCAGTTCCTGTTCATCACGCACAACAAGATCGCGATGGAGATGGCCGAGCAGCTGATCGGCGTGACGATGCAGGAGCAGGGCGTCTCGCGTATCGTCGCCGTCGACATCGACAGCGCCGTGCGGCTGACCGCCGAAGCCGCGTGAGCGCCGCGCTTCCATGAGCGATCTGCAGCTCGCCTTGCTCGCGCTGGCCGCCGTCGTGCTGGTGGCGCTGTACGCATACGGCAAGTGGCAGGAGCGGCAGGCGCTGAAGCGCATCGATGCGTCGATGCGCGGCGGCGTCGGCGACGCGCTGCTCGAGTCGCCGACCGCCGACGCTGCGGCGCTCCGCGCGCCGGCGCAGCGGATCGAGCCGCGTCTGTCGTTGCCCGAAGGCACGCCTGCTGCCGCAGCGCCGGCGCCGCTCGCGCTCGCCGGCGTGGCGTCGCACTGGGCCGAGGACCCGCTGCTCGATTGCGTGCTCGAGCTGCGCTGCGCGCACGCGGTCGACGGCGTGACCGTGTTCGATGCGGCGGTGCCGTTGTCGCGCCTGGCGCTGCCGCTGCCGGTGTTCCTGGTGGCATGGGATGCGCGCGCGCAGCAGTGGGTGCAGCCCGACCGCTTCGGCTTCTACTCCGAGCTGCTGGTTGCCGTGCAAATGGCGAGTCGCCGGCACGCGCTGGACGACATCGCGGTGTCGCGTTTCGTCGCCGCCGTCCAGCAGGTCGCGCTCGCGCTCGACGCCGACTTCGACGCGCCGGAGGCCGAAGGCATCGTCATGCGAGCGCGCGAACTGGACCGCCTGTGCGCGCAGTTCGACGTCCAGATCGGGCTGACGCTGCAGGCGCAGGGCGGCGCGTGGGACGCGGGCGCGCTGCGCAGCGCGGCCGAGCAGGCGGGGTTGGTCAAGGCGGGCGACGCGCGCTGGCAGCGGGTCGCCGACGTCGACGGCGACGCCGTACCGCTGTTCGCGATGCGCTGCGAGGTGCTGCCCGCGCATCGGATCGCGCTCGAACTCGACGTACCGCTGGTGCCGCCGGCGGCGCAGCCGCTCGAAGCGCTGTTCGCAGCCGCCGAACGGCTCGCCGCTGAGCTCGGTGCGAGCATCGTCGACGACAACGGCCGGCCGATCCATGCCGGCTCGCTGCCGGCGATCGCCAGCCAGCTCGAAAGGCTGTATGCCGAGATGCGCGCCGCCGGTATCGAACCCGGATCGGCGCGGGCGCGCCGCCTGTACGCATGACGACGGCCGTTCCCGCCGAGGTCGCACGTCGCGCGCGCCAGCTGCGCGAGGAAATCGAGCGGCACAACTACGCGTACTACGTGCTCGACGCACCGACGATCCCCGACGCCGAGTGGGATGCGATGTTCCGCGAGCTGCAGGAGCTCGAGGCGCGCTATCCGGCACTCGCCACACCGGACTCGCCGACGCAGCGCATCGGCGGTGCGCCGCGTGCCGACCTGCCCGAGGTGCGGCACGCGGTACCGATGCTGTCGCTGAACAACGCGTTGAGCGAGGAAGAGGCCGTCGCCTTCGACCAGCGCGTGCGCGAGGCGCTGGCGAAGGCGGATCTTCTGGGTGAAGACGAGGTCGAGTACGCCTGCGAGCTGAAGTTCGACGGTCTCGCGATCAACCTGCGCTACGAGCACGGCCTGCTCGTGCAGGCGGCCACGCGTGGCGACGGCACCGTCGGCGAGGACGTGACGCCGAACGTGAAGACGATCCACTCGGTGCCGCTTGCGCTGCGCACGACGCGGCCGCCTGCGGTGGTCGAAGCGCGTGGCGAGGTGCTGATGTTCAGGCGCGATTTCGAGCGGCTCAACGAACGGCAACGCGCGCGCGGCGAGAAGGAGTTCGCCAACCCGCGCAACGCGGCCGCCGGCTCGCTGCGCCAGCTCGACCCGAAGGTCACTGCCCAGCGGCGGCTTCACTTCTTCACCTACGGGCTGGGCGAGCTGCGCGGCAGGGACGAACCGCCGACGCACTGGGCGGCGCTCGACTGGCTCGCATCGCTCGGCCTGCCGGTGAACGAGGAACGGGCGGTCGTGCGCGGCGCAGCGGGACTGCTCGGTTTCTATCGCGAGGCGCTGCGCAAGCGTTCCGAACTGCCGTACGACATCGACGGCGTCGTCTACAAGGTCAACTCGTACGCGCTGCAGCGCGCGCTCGGCTACGTTTCGCGCGCGCCGCGTTTCGCGATCGCGCACAAGTTTCCGGCGCAGGAGGCGGTCACGCGCGTGCTCGACATTGAGGTGCAGGTCGGGCGGACCGGGGCGCTGACGCCAGTGGCGCGGCTCGCGCCGGTGCAGGTCGGCGGCGTAACGGTGGCGAGCGCGACCCTGCACAACGAAGACGAGATCCGGCGCAAGGACGTGCGCGTCGGCGACTCGGTCATCGTGCGGCGCGCCGGCGACGTGATCCCGGAGGTCGTCGCCGTCGCCGCCGACCGCCGGCCGCCGCACACCCGGCCATTTCGCATGCCGACGAAGTGTCCAGTGTGCGGCTCGGCGGTCGAACGGCCCGCTGACGAGGCGATCGCGCGCTGCACCGGCGGGTTGTACTGTCCGGCGCAACGCAAGCAGGCGCTGCGCCACTTCGCCGGTCGGCGAGCGCTCGACATCGAGGGGCTCGGCGAGAAGCTGATCGACCAGCTCGTCGACGCCGGTCTGGTGCGCACACCGGCGGATCTGTTCCGCCTGGACCTCGAGACACTCGCGCAGCTGGACCGGATGGGCGAGAAGTCGGCGGCGAACCTGCTCGCTGCGCTGGACAAGGCGCGCAATACGACGCTGGAACGCTTCATCTACGCGCTGGGCATTCGTCACGTGGGCGAAAGCACCGCGCGCGACCTGGCGCGGCATTTCGGTTCGCTCGAAGCGCTGATGGCCGCCGACGAGGCGGCCCTGCTCGAAGTGCCCGACGTCGGACCGGTGGTCGCTGCGTCGATCGTGAGGTTCTTCGCCGAACCCCACAATCGCCAGGTCATCGCGCAGCTGCGCGCCGCCGGTGTGCGCTGGCGCGAAGGCGCACCGGCGGTGCACGCCGCGGCCGGCCCGCTCGCCGGCAAGACCTTCGTGCTGACGGGTACGCTGCCGAACTGGACGCGCGAAGAGGCCAAGGAACGGATCGAAGCCGCCGGCGGCAAGGTGGCCGAGTCCGTATCGAAGAAGACCGATTACGTGGTTGCCGGCGCAAACCCCGGATCCAAGCTGGAGAAGGCGCAAGCGCTCGGCGTGACCGTGATCGACGAGGGCGGACTGCGCCGTCTACTCGGCGCGTGAAAGAGGTGCGCGGCGATGCACGCAATCATTGGCGGCAGCGGGTTGGCGAAATTGTCGGCGTTGCAGAACACGCGGCGTCAGGTCATGCGCACGCCGTATGGCGAGCCTTCGGGCGCGATGACTTTCGGCGTTCTTGCGGGCCGCGAGGTCGTCTTCCTCGCCCGGCACGGGTACGGGCACACGATCGCGCCGCACGAGATCAACTACCGCGCGAATATCTGGGCGCTGAAGGATCTGCGGGTCAGCGGCGTGATCGCGGTCGCGACCTGCGGCGGAATACGACACGACCTCGGTCCGGGCACGCTGGTCGTCCCCGACCAGATCATCGACTACACGCACAGCCGCAAGTCGACCTTCTTCGAAGGCACCGAGAGCCCGGTCACGCACATCGACTTCACGCAGCCGTACTCGGCGCGGATGCGCAAGGTGCTGATCGATGCCGCAGCCGAATGCGGCGAATCGGTCGTCGACGGTGCCACGTACGCCTGTACGCAGGGACCGCGGCTCGAAACCGCCGCCGAGATCGAGCGGATCGCGCGCGACGGCGGCGATATCGTCGGCATGACCGGCATGCCGGAGGCTGCGCTGGCGCGCGAGGCAGGGCTGGACTACGCCGCGCTCGGCGTGATCGTCAACTATGCCGCAGGGCGCGGCGACAGCAAGAACGAGATCAAGCTCGACGATCTCGACCACGTGATGAACGCGACGATCGTGCGCGCAGTCCGCATCCTGGAAGAAGCGGTACGGAGGTCCGGATGAATTCCGTCGCCATCCAGCCCGTTGAAAGGGCGGCTGAACGTCGGCCGCACATCTGCCCGGAGCGGCCATGATTCGCGAGATCCTGCGCATGGGCGATCCGAGGCTGCTGCGGGTCGCCGAGCCGGTGCGCGCGTTCGACACGCCGCAGCTGAGGGCGCTGCTGGCCGACATGTTCGACACGATGCGCGCTGCCGACGGCGCGGGGCTGGCTGCGCCGCAAATTGGCGTGCCGCTGCGCGTCGTCATTTTCGGCTACGACGATCCGGCCGCGCGCAACCCGCGGTATCCGGACGCGCCGCCGGTGCCGCGCACGGTGCTGATCAATCCGGTGATCGAGGCGTTGTCGGACGAGATCGACGAAGGCTGGGAAGGCTGTCTGTCGGTGCCCGGCCTGCGCGGCGTGGTTCCGCGCCATGCGCGCGTGCGCTATCGCGGCTTCGACGAGAAGGGCCACGCGATCGACCGCACGGTCGAAGGCTTCCACGCGCGCGTCGTCCAGCACGAATGCGATCACCTCGACGGCATCCTGTACCCGATGCGGATGCGCGACTTCACCCGCTTCGGCTTCACCGACGTGCTGTTCCCAGGTCTGGCCGCGCCTGCGCAAGAGTGAGGCACGACCTCAGTGCGCAAGCGCTTCCAGCAGGTCGCCTTCGAGCTGAAGCTGGCCGCGCGGGCTTTCGAGGATCGGCCCGTCGATCAGGAACACGTCCTCGACGCGTTCGCCGAGCGTCAGGATCTTCGCGGTGTGCACGTTGACGCCATGGCGGGCGAGCACGCGCGCGATCGCATACAGCAGCCCGATGCGGTCGGTCGCGACGACTTCGAGAAGGTAGTGCTCGCCGCGCTCGTCCGGCTGCAGCTGAACGCTGGGCGAGATCGGGAAGTGGCGCGAGTGCCGCGACAGGCGGCCCTTGACCGGGTGCGGCAACTCGGCCGGCCGCGCGAGCCAGTCGGTCAGCTCGTGCTCGATCTGGCTCAGCAGTGCGCGGAAATGCGGTGTGCGCCCGTTGTCTGTGACGACGAAGGTGTCGAGCGCGTAGCCGTGGCGCGTCGTGTGGATCTTCGCGTCGAGGATGCTCAGGTTGCGGCTGTCGAAGTACCCGCAGATGCGCGCGAACAGATCCTTCTGATCGCGGACGTAGATCAGCACCTCGGCGCCTTCGCCGACCTGCGAAAGCCGCGTTCGCACGATCGGTCTGTCGGTGCGTACGTACGCGGTCAGCACGCGCGCGTGCCAGGCGATGTCCCTTGCGTTGTGGCGCAGGAAGTAGACGACGTCGAGCTGCTCCCACAGCGGCTCGTGCGCCGTTTCCGACAGACCGTACAGCCGCAACGTCGCGAGCGCTTCGCGTTTGCGGCCTTCCAGCTCCGCCGTCGCCGGGACCGCCTCGCCGCCGAGCTGGCGGCGCGTCAGCAGGAACAGGTCCTCGAGCAGCTTGCCTTTCCACGCATTCCAGACGCGCGGGCTGGTGCCGCGGATGTCGGCGACGGTCAGCAGATACAGCGCGATCAGGCGCCGCTCGGTGCCGACCAGCCGCGCGAAGCGCTCGATGACCGCCGGGTCGGCGATGTCCTGCTTCTGCGCGACGCGCGACATCGTCAGGTGGTGCTCGACGAGGAAGACGACGAGCTCTGTGTCCTCGGCCGACACGCCGTGCGTGCGGCAGAACTTCCGCGCATCGCGCGCGCCCAGCGCGCTGTGATCGCCGCCGCGGCCCTTGGCGATGTCGTGGAAAAGCGCCGCGATCAGCAGCAGCCACGGGCGCTCGAAGTCGGCGATCAGCTGGCTGCACAGCGGATACTCGTGCGCGTGTTCGGCCTGCATGAAGCGACGCAGGTTGCGGACGACCATCAGGATGTGCTGGTCGACCGTATAGACGTGGAACAGGTCGTGCTGCATCTGGCCGACGATGCGGCGGAACACGGGCAGGTACTGGCCGAGGATCGACCATTGGTTCATGCGCCGCAGCTCGTGCAGTACGCCGCGGCGCTGTTGCAGGATCGCGATGAAGGTCGCGCGGTTGACGGGGTCGCGCCGGAACTGGCCGTCGATCAGATTGCGGCCGCGCCAGATCGCGCGCAGCAGCCGCGCGCTCATCCCCTTCAGCTCGGGGTGCTGCTGCAGCGCCAGGAAGGCGCGTAGCAGCGCGTTCGGATCGCGCTCCAGCGCCCGCTCGTCGTCGATGTCGAGCAGCTCGTTGCGCGCGACGAAGGTGGCGTCGATCCGCGCGGTGTGCGCGGCGTCGTGCGGAAACAGGCGCTCCTCGATGTTCTGCAAAACGATCGTGTTGAGCTGAGTGACTGTCTTGGCCGCCCAGTAATAGCGCTGCATCAGCACTTCGCTGGCGCGGCGCGTCGCCGTCGCTTCGATGCCGGCGGCCTGTGCGACGGCGTGCTGGACGTCGAAAACGAGTCGGTCCTCGCGCCGACCGGAGACGATGTGCAGCCAGGCGCGGATTCGCTTCAACGTCCGCTCGTTGTGCAGAAGCATCGCCAGCTCGGCCCGCGTCAGCAGATGGCGCCGCTCGAGCTCGGCCCACGACGTGCCGAACCCCGCCGCGCGCGCGACCCACAGCAGCACCTGCAGATCGCGCAGCCCGCCCGGGCTCTCCTTGCAGTTCGGCTCGAGGCTGTACGGCGTGTCCTGGAACTTCGTATGGCGCTGGCGCTGCTCGAGCACCTTGGCGTGGAAGAAGGACTGCGCGTCGAGCACGCCGACGACGGCTTGCGCCAGGTCGTGGTACAGCGACACCGGGCCCGCGACGCGCCGCGACTCCAGCAGCGACGTGAGGACCGTGACATCCTGCGCCGCTTCGGCGCGACACTCGTCGACGGTTCGAACGCTGTGCCCAAGGTGCAGGCCCATGTCCCACAGGATGCCGACGAGGTCTTCGATCGCCGCCTTCTCGCGCTCGCTGCATTCGGCGCGCGGGATGATCAGGATGTCGACGTCGGAATGTGGGAACAGCTCGCCGCGGCCGTAGCCGCCGACGGCGACGATCGCTGCGTGCCGGTGCAGGCCCGCTTCGCGCGCCACGCGTTGCAGCAGCCGGTCGACCGCTCGGCACAACCCGCCGAGCAGCCGCTGCACCGGCGCGCCCGCGCGGAACGCCGCGATCAGCCGCTCGCGCTCCGCGCTCAGCTCGGTGCGCAGCGCGAAGCCGACGTCGTTCATCGCGGGGCGCTCAGACCGCGGCGAGCGCGGCACCCGCTTGCCCTTGCAGGAAGAACGCCGGCGGAGGCGGCGTGCCGGCGGACACGGTCAGGACTTCGTAGCCCGTTTCGGTCACGAGGACCGTGTGCTCCCATTGCGCCGACAGGCTGTGGTCCTTGGTGACGATGGTCCAGCCGTCGGCCAGTTCCCTGATGTCGCGCCGTCCGGCGTTGATCATCGGCTCGACGGTGAACGTCATGCCCGGTACCAACCGATCGAGCGTGCCGGGCCGGCCGTAATGCAGGACTTGCGGCTCCTCGTGGAACCTGCGGCCGATGCCGTGACCGCAGAACTCGCGTACGACGCTGTAGCCGTGCTTCTCGGCGTGCGTCTGGATCGCGTGACCGATGTCGCCGAGATGACCGCCCGGACGGACCTGCTGGATGCCGAGCCACATGCATTCGTAGGTGACCTCGCACAAACGTCGTGCGGCGATCGACGGCTCGCCGACGTAGAACATCCGGCTCGTGTCGCCGTGGTAGCCGTCTTTGATCACCGTGATGTCGATGTTGACGATGTCGCCGTTCTTCAGCACGCGGTCGCCGGGAATACCGTGGCAGACCTGATGGTTGACCGACGTGCAGATCGATTTCGGAAACGGCCGGTAGCCGGGTGGCGCGTAGTTCAGCGGCGCCGGCGTCGTTCCCTGTACGTTGACCATGTAGTCGTGACACAGCCGGTCGAGCTCGCCGGTCGTCACGCCGGCCTTGACGTGCGGCGTGATGAAGTCCAGTACCTCGGCCGCGAGCCGGCCCGCCACGCGCATGCGCGCGACGTCCTCGGAGTTCTTGATGACGATCGACATGGTTCGAGTGGCCGCGCGCGGCGAAAGTGATGGGTAAGTCGGCTCGCCGCCGTGTGCAGATGACGCGGACCGAGTCGGGCTCGTATAATAGCGAGCTGCTTTGGCGCGGACCGGCCAGTTTCGACCGGTCTGCCTTCCGCGCCGACGCGCAAATCGTGCGTACCGTCGCCAAGGTGCTTCCGCCGAGCGGAGGCCAGGACGGCTACGTTGGACCCAACCTTGGTAGGAGTCGTTCCGTGTCCGTGACCATGCGTCAGATGCTGGAGGCGGGTGTGCACTTTGGCCACCAGACCCGCTTCTGGAACCCGAAGATGGCCCCTTACATCTTCGGCCACCGCAACAAGATCCACATCATCAACCTCGAGCGCACGCTCGAGCAGTTCCAGGCCGCGGCAAAGTTCGTGCGGCAGCTCGCGGCCAACCGCGGCGCCATCCTGTTCGTCGGCACCAAGCGGCAGGCGCGCGAAATCATCGTCGAGGAGGCAAAGCGCTGTGGCATGCCCTACGTGGACCAGCGCTGGCTCGGCGGCATGTTGACCAACTTCAAGACGATCAAGGCGTCGATCAAGCGGCTGAAGGAGATGGAGCAGGTCATCGCCGACGGCGGGCTCGAGCGCATGTCGAAGAAGGAGGCGCTCGACTTCCAGCGCGAGGTCGACAAGCTGAACAAGTCGATCGGCGGCATCAAGGAGATGAGCGCGCTGCCCGACGCGATCTTCGTCATCGACGTCGGCTATCACAAGATCGCCGTGCAGGAAGCGAAGAAGCTCGGGATTCCGGTGGTCGCCGTGGTCGACACGAACCACTCGCCCGAGGGCATCGCGTACGTGATCCCTGGCAACGACGATTCGAGCCGCGCGGTCCGGCTGTACGCGCGCGGAATTGCCGACGCGGTGCTCGAAGGCAAGGCGCAGGCCCTGCAGGGCGTGGTCCAGGCCGTCAGCGACGAGGAGTTCGTCGAGGTCAGCGAAGACCAGGCGGCTTGAGTCGCCGGTCGAAGCGACGACGAACGACGGGGGCGCAAGCCCCCTTTTTGCAGTCACGAAAGTCATCCGGGAGTTCGCAATGGCGGAAATCACCGCTGCAATGGTCAAGGAACTGCGCGACAAGACCGACGCGCCGATGATGGAATGCAAGAAGGCGCTGGCCGAAGCCGGCGGCGACATGGCGAAGGCGGAAGAGATCCTGCGTGTCAAGCTGGGAAGCAAGGCGAGCAAGGCGGCTGCGCGCGTCACGGCCGAGGGCATCGTCGCGGTCGATGTCGACGCCGCCGGCAAGCTCGGCGCGATCGTCGAGGTCAACTGCGAAACCGACTTCGTCGCGAAAAACGACGACTTCGTCGGTTTCGCGCGCACCCTCGCAAAGCTCGTGGCCGAGCGCAACCCGGCCGACGTCGCCGCGCTGGCGGCGCTGCCGCTGGGCGACGGCACCGTCGAGACCACCCGAACCGCACTGATCGGCAAGATCGGCGAAAACATCACGATCCGCCGCTTCGCCCGCATCGCGGCAGCGGGGCGCATCGCGTCTTACGTACATGGCGGCTCCAAGATCGGCGTGCTGGTCGACGTGACCGGCGGCGACCCGGAGCTGGGCAAAGACCTGGCGATGCACATCGCTGCGAGCAAGCCGAAGTCGGTCGACGCCTCGGGCGTGGCGTCCGATCTGATCGAAACCGAGCGCCGCATCGCGATCGAAAAGGCGCGCGAGGCGGGCAAGCCGGAGGCGATGCTCGAGAAAATCGCGGAGGGCAGCGTTCAGAAATTTCTGAAGGACGTGACGCTGCTCGGGCAGGTATTCGTCAAGGCGGCCGACGGCAAGCAGACGATCGAGCAGTTGCTCAGAGCCAAGGGTGCGACGGTCAACGGCTTCGTTCTGTACGTCGTCGGCGAAGGCATCGAAAAGAAGCAGACCGACTTCGCCGCCGAGGTCGCTGCGCAGGCCGCCGCAGCGCGCGCCTGACGCGCCGACGGAACGACGCCGATGACCACGCCCGCGTACAAGCGCGTGCTGCTCAAACTGTCGGGTGAAGCCCTGATGGGCGACGACCCTTTCGGCATCAACCGCGAGACCATCGAGCGCATGGTCGCCGACATCGGCGAAGTCGTCGCGCTCGGCGTCGAACTGGCGATCGTCATCGGCGGCGGCAACATCTTCCGCGGTGTCGCGCTGGGTGCGTCGGGCATGGATCGGGCCACCGCCGACTACATGGGCATGATGGCGACCGTGATGAACGCGATGGCGCTGCAGGACGCGATGCGCAGGGCGGGAATCGAGGCGCGCGTACAGTCCGCGCTGAAGATCGAGCAGGTGGTCGAGCCTTACATCCGGCCGAAGGCGATGCGCTACCTGGAGGAGGGCAAGGTCGTGATCTTCGCCGCCGGCACCGGCAATCCGTTCTTTACGACCGACACTGCGGCGGCGCTGCGCGGGTCGGAAGTCGGCGCCCAGATCGTGCTGAAGGCGACCAAGGTCGACGGCGTCTACAGCGCGGACCCGAAGAAGGATCCGAGGGCCACGCGCTTCACTTCGCTGACCTTCGACGAGGCGCTTGCCCGCAAGCTGCAGATCATGGACGCCACGGCCTTTGCACTGTGCCGCGACCAGAAGCTGCCGATCAAGGTGTTCGACATCGGCAAACCCGGCGCGCTGCGGCGCGTCGTGCTGGGCGAAGACGAAGGCACGCTCGTGCACGTGTGAGTTGCGGAGGAACGAAGATGAACATCGCCGAGATTCGCAAGTCCACCGAACAGAAGATGCAGAAGTCGGTGGAGACGCTGAGACACGATCTGGCCAAGGTCCGCACGGGCCGTGCGCATACCGGTCTGCTCGATCACGTGTTGGTCGATTACTACGGGTCGATGGTGCCGATCGCGCAGGTCGCCAATGTCGGACTCGGCGACGCCCGCACGATCACGGTGCAGCCCTGGGAGAAGAAGATGGCGCCGGTGATCGAGAAGGCGATCCGCGACTCCGACCTCGGCCTGAACCCGGCCACGCACGGCGACGTGATCCGCGTGCCGATGCCGCCGCTGACGGAGGAGCGTCGCCGCGAACTGACCAAGGTCGTCCGGCACGAGGGCGAAACCGCCAAGGTCGCCGTGCGCAACCTGCGGCGCGACGCGATCGCTCACCTGAAGGATCTATTGAAGAAGAAGGAAGTGTCTGAGGACGAGGAGCGGCGCGCGCAGGAAGAGGTGCAGAAACTGACCGACCGATTCGTCGCCGAGATCGACAAACTGATCGCCGAAAAGGAAAAGGAGATCATGACCGTCTGAGCCGCCCGCCCCGGACTCCAGGTCGCTGCACGTGTCAAAGCACGCGAAAGTTCCGCGCCACGTCGCCGTGATCATGGACGGCAACGGGCGCTGGGCGACGCGCCGCCATCTGCCGCGGGTTGCCGGGCATTCGCGCGGCGTCGACGCGGTGCGCGCCGTGATCGAGGCGGGCGGCAAGCGCGGAATCGAGTTTCTGACGCTGTTCGCGTTCAGCTCCGAGAACTGGCGCCGTCCCGCCGACGAAGTCTCGGTGCTGATGCGGCTTTTCATGTCGGCGCTTCAAAAAGAGGTCGGCAAACTGCGCGACAACGGCGTGCGGCTGCGCGTCGTCGGCGATATCGGTGCGTTCGAACCCGAACTGCGGCGCCACATCGCCGAAGCCGAGGCGCAGACCGCAGGCAACGACCGGCTCAATCTGACCGTGTGCGCAAGCTACGGCGGGCGGTGGGACATCGTGCAGGCGGTGCGTTCGCTGCTGGCGGCCGACCCGTCCGCCGCCGCTCGCCCCGAAGCGATCGACGAGGCGCTGTTCGCGCGCCACCTTGCGCTCGCCTTTGCGCCGGACGTCGACCTGCTGATCCGCACTGGCGGCGAGCAGCGCATCAGCAACTTCGTGCTGTGGCAGTTGGCGTACGCGGAGCTGTACTTCACCGATCTGTTGTGGCCCGACTTCGACGCCGCCGCGCTCGACGCCGCGCTCGCCTGGTACGCGACGCGCGAACGCCGCTTCGGCCGCACCAGTGCACAGATCGCCGCGTCGCCCTGAGTCGACGATGCTCGGACAGCGCGTCGCCACCGCAATCGTCCTGCTGCTCGTGTTGATCGGCGCGCTGGCGGCGGGACGCACCGTGTTCGCGGCGGCGGTGTCGCTGATCATCGGCGCCGCGGTCTACGAGTGGGCGAAGCTCGCCGCGCACGCACCGGCGGTCGCCCTCGGCGCCGGCGTCGCACTGGGCACCTCGCTGTTCGTGCTCGAAGTGCTGCTTGCATGGCCGCGCGGCGGCGCGCTGACGGCGCTGGTCGTCGTCGCCTGCGCCGTCTGGGTGCTGATCGGCCCGCTGCTCCTGCGGGCCGAGCGCGGCCGGCTGAGCCTCGCGAACTGGGCCAAGAGCGCGCTGGGGGTGACGCTTCTCGCGGCCGCGTGGGCCGCGGCGATGCAACTGTATCGCGATGGCGTGCTGATGCTGTTCTCGTCGGCGGCCGTGGTCTGGATCGCCGACATCGCTGCGTATTTCACCGGTCGCGCCTTCGGCAAACGCAAGCTCGCGCCGCACATCAGCCCGGGCAAAACGTGGGCTGGCGTGGGCGGTGCGATGATCGCGGTGCTGGCAATCGCGCTTTCGCTTGCCGCCGCCGCGCCGCAGTTGCCCCTGTTCACGACCTGGCTGCTGCAGACGCTGCCGCGGGGCGTCGCACTGCTCGCGCTCGCGCTGCTGGTGGCGCTCGCGATCGTCGGCGATCTTTTCGAAAGCCTGCTGAAGCGGCAGGCGGGCGTGAAGGACAGCGGCGGGCTGCTTCCCGGACACGGCGGCGTGCTCGACCGCATCGATGCGCTGCTGCCGGTGCTGCCGGCGGCGGCGCTACTGAGGCAGATCGCGACATGACACAGGGGGTGGTGATCCTCGGCGCGACCGGGTCGATCGGCGCAAGCACGCTCGACGTGATCGAGCGCCATCCGCAGCGGTATCACGTCGAAGCCGTGACCGCGCAGACGAGCGTCGAGGCCTTGCTCGACGTGTGCGTGCGGCATCGGCCAAGGCTCGCGGTGATCGGCGACGAGGCGCGTGAGGTCGCGCTGCGCGATGGCCTCCGTGCGCGCGGTCTGGCGACGGAAGCTGCCGCCGGCGCGGCGGCGCTCGAACGCGCGGCGACATTGGACGGCGCACCGATCGTCGTCGCGGCGATCGTCGGCGCGGCGGGACTGGTGCCGGCGCTTGCGGCCGCACGCGCCGGCAAACGCCTGCTGCTGGCGAACAAGGAGGCGGTCGTCTGCGCCGGCGCGTTGCTGACCGATGCGGTGCGCGCCAGCGGGGCCACGCTGCTGCCGGTCGACAGCGAGCACAACGCGATCCACCAGTGTCTGGCCGGCGCGCGCGAGCCGCTGCGCGACGTGCGCCGGCTGATCCTGACCGCTTCCGGCGGACCGTTCCGGCGGCAGCATGACCTGTCGGCGGTCACGCCCGAGCAGGCTTGCGCCCATCCGAACTGGGTCATGGGACGCAAGATCTCGGTCGACTCCGCCACGCTGATGAACAAAGGACTCGAAGTCATCGAAGCGAGCCGGCTGTTCGGCTTCGAGCCGTCGCGCATCGACGTCGTCGTGCACCCGCAAAGCGTGATCCACTCGATGGTCGAGTTCGGCGATGGCTCGGTCGTCGCGCAGCTCGGCACGCCCGACATGCGTACGCCGATCGCCTACGCGCTCGGCTGGCCCGAGCGCATCGAAAGCGGCTCGGCGACGCTCGACTTCGCTCAGCTCGGCGCGCTGAGCTTTGAGCCGCCCGACCTGACGCGTTTTCCCTGCCTTGCGCTCGCATACCGCGCGCTGCGTGCGGGTCCGGCGGCCTGCATCGTGTTGAACGCCGCCAACGAGATCGCGGTCGAAGCGTTTCTGCAAAGGCGCCTGCCTTTCGTCGCGATCGCCGCCGTGATCGAAGAAGCGCTCGGGCGGCTTGCGCCGGCGGCGCCGCGGTCGGTCGACGAGGTGCTCGCGATCGACGATGAAGCGCGACGCATGGCGGCGCAGGCCGTGACCGATTGGGGAATCCGATGAGTTTCGCCACCACTGTGCTCGCTTTCCTGGTCACGCTCGGCGTCCTGATCGTGATTCACGAGTACGGACACTACTGGGTCGCGCGCCGCTGCGGCGTCAAGGTGCTGCGTTTTTCCATCGGATTCGGCCGTCCGCTCTTTCGCGCGGTGCGCGGACCCGATCGCACCGAATGGGTCGTCGCCGCGATCCCGCTCGGCGGCTACGTGCGCATGCTCGACGAACGCGACGCCGACATCGGTCCGATCGCGCCGGCCGACCTGCCGCGCGCGTTCAACCGACAGCCCGTCGGCCGGCGCATCGCGATCGTGCTCGCCGGGCCGATCGCCAACCTGCTGCTCGCCGTCGGCGTGTACTGGGGCCTGAACGTGGTTGGCGTGATGGAACCCAAGGCGGTGGTTGCCGCGCCTGCGGCCGGTTCGCCCGCCGAACGCGCCGGGTTCCGGGGCGGTGATCTCGTGCTCGCGGTCGACGACGAAACGGTTCGCTCGTGGAACGAGCTGAACTGGCTCGTGCTCAAGCGCGCGGTCGACCGCCGCGCCTTCGACGTCCGGGTGCAAAGCGCCAACGGCGTCACGCGTGAGCTGCGGCTGGACCTTTCGGGTCTGACGATCGAGGATCTCGAAGGCAACCCGCTGCCGCGCGTCGGGCTCGCGCCGTATGCCGGGCCGCCGCGCATCGGGCGGCTCGCCGAAGGCGGCGCGGCGCAGCGCGCCGGACTGCAGCCCGGCGACCGCGTGCTCGAGATCGACCGCCGGCCGATCGCATCGGCACGCGAACTGATCGACGTGATCCGCCGCTCGCCCGGCGTCGAGCTCGAGTTGCTGATCGAGCGCGACGGCCGCACGCGCATCGTGACCGTGACGCCAGCGCCCGTCGTCGACGACGACGGGCGGACCGTCGGGCGCATCGGCGCGGAAGTCGGCGACCGGCCCGAACTGGTCAAGGTGCGCTACGGTCCGATCGAAAGCGTCGGCCTCGCGTTCGAGCGCACCTGGGATACGGCGGTCTTCTCGCTGCGCATGCTGGGCAAGATGGTCACCGGCGAGGCTTCATGGAAGAACCTGTCCGGGCCGGTGACGATCGCCGACTACGCGGGCAAGACGGCGGCGATCGGCGTGGTCGCGTACCTGAGCTTTCTCGCGCTCGTGTCGATCAGCCTCGGCGTGCTCAACCTGCTGCCCATCCCGATGCTCGACGGAGGGCACTTGCTGTACTATCTCGTCGAAATTCTGAAGGGCAGCCCGCCGGCCGAGTGGGTGGTCGAGTGGGGGCAGCGTGCGGGAATCGCAGTGCTGATCCTGCTGACAGCGCTGGCGCTGTACAACGATCTAACACGGCTGCTTCTCTGAGATCCTGCCGCCTCAATTCTCTCGCACCTGATCCGACCTTGAAGCAGGCATTCCGTCGTCGATCGCGACGCGGCGTCGGAACGACGTTGCGCGCCGCTGCCGCCGCCGTCCTTTCGGCGTTCGCCGCCGCCGCCACCGCGCAGGAGTTCGTCGTCAAGGACATCCGCGTCGAGGGCATCCAGCGCACCGAAGCCGGCACGGTTTTCAGCTACTTGCCGCTGCGCGTCGGCGACCGTTTCGATCCGGAAAAAGGCGTGGCCGCGATCCGCGCGCTGTACGCGACGGGCCTGTTCAAGGACGTTCGGCTCGAGTCCGACGGCGACGTGCTCGTCGTCGTCGTCGAAGAGCGTCCCGCGATCGCGTCGATCGAATTCACCGGCATCAAGGAGTTCGACAAGGATGCGGTGAAGAAGTCGCTGCGCGAGGTCGGCCTCGCCGAAGCGCGCGTGTTCGACCGCTCGCTGCTGGAGCGGGCAGAGCAGGAACTGAAGCGACAGTACCTCGGCCGCGGGCTGTACGCGGTGCGCGTGACGACGACGGTCACGCCGGTCGAACGCAACCGCGTCAATATCGTGATGGCGGTCGACGAGGGCGAGGCGGCACGCATTCGCTCGATCCGCTTTACCGGCAACAAGGCGTTCACGGACAGCCAGCTTCTGCGCGAAATCGAGCTGTCCACCCCCGGCTGGTTCACCTGGTACACGAAGCGCGATCAGTACGCGCGCCAGAAACTGCAGGGCGATCTCGAGACGTTGCGCAGCTTCTACCTGAACCGCGGCTACCTCGACTTCAACGTCGAGTCGACGCAGGTTTCGATCAGCCCGGACAAACAGGACATTTACATCACGATCAACCTGGTCGAGGGCGAGCGCTACACGATCTCGGAGGTCAAGCTCGCCGGCGAACTGCTCGGGCTCGAAGACGAGCTGCGCGCCTTGATCGACGTGAAGCCCGGCGAGACCTTCAACGCCGAGCGTTTGAACAACGCGTCCAAGCGCATCACCGACCGCTTCAGCCAGCTTGGTTATGCCTTCGCGTCGGCGAACCCGGTACCCGAGGCCAACCGCGAAAAACGCGAAGTCGGCTTCACGATCCTGGTCGATCCCGGCCGTCGCGTGTACGTGCGCCGGGTCAACATCAGCGGCAACGCGCGCACGCGCGACGAGATCATTCGGCGCGAGGTGCGCCAGTTCGAAAACGCCTGGTTCGATTCCGACAAGGTCCGGCTGTCGCGCGACCGCATCGACCGGCTGGGCTACTTCGAAAAGGTCGAGGTCGAAACGCCGGCGGTGCCCGGTTCGCTCGACCAGATCGACGTCAACTTCAGCATCAAGGAGCGGCCGACCGGAAACATCCAGGCCGGCGCCGGCTATTCGAGCACCGAGAAGCTGGTTCTGCAGGCTGCCTACACGCAGCAGAACGTGCTCGGCTCGGGCCACGCGATTTCGTTCGAGGTCAACACGAGCCGTGCGAACCGCACGCTCGCGCTGACGCACGTCGACCCGTACGTGACGATCGACGGCATCAGCCGAACGACCGAGATCTTCGAGCGCAAGTCCGACCTCGCGCGCCTGCGCCTCGGCAGCGTGGACTTCACGCAGCGCGGCGGGGCCGTCCGCTTCGGCGTGCCGTTCACGGAGTTCGACACGGTGTTCTTCGGGCTGGGCTACGAAGGAACCCGCATCGGGCTGACCGCGTTCAGCCCGTTGCGCTACGTCGACTACGTCAACCGCTTCGGCGAGGAGACGCAGGCGCTGATCGGCACGGTCGGTTGGGCACGCGACAGTCGCGACAACATCCTGGTCCCGACGCGCGGGCGATACCAGCGCGCGTTCCTCGAGGTCGGCACGCCTGCGCTCGATCTTCAGTACTACCGTCTGACCTACCAGTACCAGCAGTTCATGCCGCTGACCACGCGCTTCACGCTCGCCTTCAACGGCGAGGTCGGCGTCGGCGGCGGGTACAGTGGCAAGGCCTATCCGCTGTTCAAAAACTTCTACGCGGGCGGCATCGGCAGCGTGCGCGGTTACGACGGCGGCTCGCTCGGTCCGCGCGACGCGCTCGGCGACCCGCTCGGCGGGACGCGTCGGGTCAATGGCTCGGTCGAGGCGCTGCTGCCACTGCCCGGCGCCGATCGCACGCTGCGTGCGCTGGCGTTTGTCGACGCGGGCCAGGTATGGGGTGCGGACCAACCGGTCCGCTTCGGCGACCTGCGCTACTCGGCGGGCATCGGCATCGCCTGGATCTCGCCGATCGGTCCGCTGAAGCTCAGTTATGCGTATCCGCTGAAGACCGAGCCGCTCGATCGCACGCAGCGCTTCCAGTTCCAGATCGGCACCGGCTTCTGATCGCCGCGAACGGCGGGGATGAACGAGAACCCCTGTGGCAGAATAGGTGTCCCCACTGAAGACGAGGCTCTCGATGACAGGCTGGCTGAAGTTCGCCGCGGCCTTTCTGCCGGCGGCGCTGATCGTCGCGCCGGCGGCGGTGCACGCGCAGGAACTGAAGCTCGGCTACGTGAACTCGGAGCGCATCCTGCGCGACTCTGCGCCCGCGCGCGCCGCTGCGCAGAAACTCGAGTCCGAGTTCGCCAAGCGCGATCGCGAGCTGCAGGACATGGGTCAGAAGCTGAAGGCGGCGGCAGAACGTTTCGACAAGGACGCGCCGGTGCTCGCCGAGGCCGAACGCGCCAAGCGGCAGCGCGAACTGACCGAGATGGACCGCGAACTACAGCGCAGGCAGCGCGAGTTTCGCGAGGATCTGAACCAGCGCCGCAACGAGGAACTGCAGGCGCTGCTCGACCGCGCGCAGCGCATCGTGCGACAGATCGCCGAGCAGGAGAAGTTCGATCTGATCGTGCAGGACGCGGTGTACTTCAGCCCGCGTGTCGACATCACCGAAAAAGTCCTGCGCGCGTTGAACAACGGCAAGTGAGACGATGGCCGCGGACGGGCTGACCGTCGCGCAGCTCGCTGCCGCGATCGAGCAAAGCACAGCGGGCCGTCTCGTCGCAACGGTTCGGGGCGACCCTGATCGGCACGTCGTCTCGGTCGCGCCGCTCGAAACGGCGGTCGCCACGCAACTCGGATTCCTCGCCAACCCGCGCTACCGCGCCGCCGCGCAGGCGAGCCGCGCCGGCGCGATCGTGCTCGACGGCGCGAGCGCCGCCTCGACGTTCCCGACCGGGCGCAGCGAGGCGACGCTGATCGTCTGCGATGCCCCGTACGCCTGGTTCGCACTGGCCGCGCAGCAGCTTTCTCCGGCGCCTCAGGTCGAGCCGGGGCGCTCCGAAGCGGCGCGTATCGCTGAGAGCGCAACGGTCGATGCGACTGCGCGCATCGACGACTTCGCGATCGTCGAAGCCGGCGCGCGCATCGGCGCTCGCGCCTGGATCGGCGCCGGTTGCTATGTCGGCGCGGATGCGCAGGTCGGCGCTGCGACCCGGCTTTATCCGGGCGCGCGGCTGCTCGCCGGCTGCACGATCGGCGCGCGCGGCATCGTGCACAGCGGCGCGGTGATCGGCGCCGACGGGTTCGGCTTCGCGCCGCTCGATGGCCGCTGGATCAAGATCCCGCAGACGGGCCGCGTCGTGATCGGCGACGACGTCGAGATCGGCGCCAACACGACGATCGACCGCGGCACGATGGGCGACACCATCATCGAGGACGGCGTCAAGATGGACAACCAGATCCAGGTCGGCCACAACTGCCGCATCGGCGCGCATACGGTGATCGCGGGCTGCGTCGGGATCGCCGGCAGCGCAACGATCGGCCGCGGCTGCCAGATCGGCGGTGCGGCGATGATCCTCGGCCATCTGGCGATCGCCGACGGCACGATCATCTCTGCCGGAACGCTGGTATCGCGTACGATCGGCTCGGCCGGTTTCTACACGGGCTTTTTCCCGCTGATGACCAACCGTGACTGGGAGCGCAACGCGGCCGTGCTGCGGCACCTGGACGAACTGCGCGAGCGCATCCGCCGACTCGAAGCGCGACTGCAACGAAACGACGACGCATGATGGACATCCACGAGATCCTGCGCCACCTGCCGCACCGCTACCCGATCATCCTGATCGACCGGATTCTCGAGCTCGATCCCGGCAAGCGTGTCGTGGCGATCAAGAACGTCAGCATCAACGAACCCGTGTTCATGGGGCACTTCCCGCACTATCCGGTGATGCCGGGCGTGCTGATCATCGAGGCGATGGCGCAGGCCGCGGCCGTGCTGTCCTTCGTGTCGATGGGCAAGAAGCCGGATGCCGACTCGGTCTACTACTTCGCCGGCATCGACGGGGCGCGCTTCAAGCGGCCGGTCGGCCCGGGCGATCAGGTCCGGCTCGAGGTCGAGATCCTGCGCGAGATGCGCGGCGTGGTGAAGTTCGGCGGCAAGGCGCTGGTCGACGGCCAGGTCGCGGCCGAAGCCGAGCTGCTGTGCACGTACCGCCGGATCGAGTCTAGCGGAGCGCGCTGATGGCGCGGATCCACCCGACCGCCATCGTCGACCCGAAGGCGGAGCTGGCGGACGACGTCGAGGTCGGACCCTACGCGGTGATCGGACCGAAGGTGCAGATCGGCGCGCGCACGTCGGTCGGCGCGCACGCGGTGATCGACGGCCGCACGCGCATCGGGCGCGGCAACCGGATCTTCCCCTTCTGCGCGATCGGCGGCGCGCCGCAGGACAAGAAGTACGCCGGCGAGGACACGGGGCTCGTGATCGGCGACGACAACACGATCCGCGAGTACTGCACGTTGAACACCGGCACCGTGCAGGACGCCGGCGTGACGCGCGTCGGTTCCGACAACTGGATCATGGCGTACGTGCACGTCGCGCACGACTGCCGCATCGGCGACCACACGGTTTTCGCCAACGGTGTGCAGCTCGCAGGCCACGTGCATGTCGGCGATTGGGCGATTCTGGGGGGACTGACCGGCGTGCACCAGTTCGTGCGGATCGGCGCGCACGCGATGACCGGCGCCGGAACGACGCTGTTGCAGGATCTTCCGCCGTTCGTGATCTGCAACGGCAATCCGGCGGCGCCGCACGGGATCAATGCCGAAGGGCTGAAGCGCCGCGGTTTCGACGCCGCGGCGATCGGTGCGCTGCGGCGCGCGTACAAGGTGATCTACAAGGAAGGACGGACCGTCGCCGAAGCCTGCGCGGCGATCGAAGCACTCGCTGCCGAAACGCCGGCCGCGGCCGCGCATCTGCACGCGCTGCGCGCCTTCGTGCAGAACTCCACGCGCGGCATCGTCCGCTGAAAGCCATGGCGGGCGGACTTCTCGCCTTCGTCGCCGGCGAGGCGTCGGGCGATCTGCTCGCCGCGGCCGTGCTCGGCGCGTTGCGCGATCGCGATCCGCAGGCGCATTTCGCGGGCATCGCGGGCGACCGGATGATCGCGCAGGGTTGCGAAGCGTGGTGGCATGTGCGCGAGCTGTCCGTGCGAGGCTATGCGGAGGTCATCGCGGAGCTGCCGCGCCTGCTCAGGCTGCGCGCGCTGCTGCGCGAACGCCTGCTGCTCGAGCAGCCGCGCGTGGTCGTCGGCGTCGATGCGCCGGACTTCAACCTGCGGCTGGAGGCGCAGCTGCGCGCAGCAGGCGTGCCGACCGTGCATTACGTCAGTCCGTCGATCTGGGCATGGCGGCGCGGCCGCATCGAGACGGTGCGTCGTGCGGCCGACCGGGTTCTGCTCGTCTTTCCGTTCGAGCAGCCGATCTACGACCGCGCGGGTGTGGCGGCGACCTACGTGGGGCATCCTCTGGCAAGCCAGATTCCGCTCGTGCCCGACGTGCGCGCGGCGCGCGAGCGGCTCGGCATCGACGGCGACCCGTTGATCGCCGCGCTGCCCGGAAGTCGCCGGGCCGAGGTCGAGTACATCGCACCGGCGCTCCTCGGCGCACTTGCGCAGATCGGCCGACGGCATCCGCGCGCCCGTTTCGTCGTTCCAGCCGCCAGCGCGTACCTGCGCGATCGTCTGACGGCGCTGCTTGCAGCCGCGCCCGGCGCCGCGACGCGCACGACGCTGGTCGACGGGCGGTCGCACGACTGCCTCGAAGCTGCCGACGGGGTGCTCGTTGCGAGCGGCACGGCCACGCTCGAGGCGGCGCTGTACAAGAAGCCGATGGTGATCGTCTATCGAATGCCGCGGCTTTCGTGGTGGATCATGCGGCGTATGGGCTATCTGCCTTGGATCGGACTGCCGAACATCCTCGCCAACGCGACGCTGGTCCCTGAACTGCTCCAAGACGAAGCGAGTCCGCCCGCCATCGCCGATGCGCTGCTGCGCCAGCTCGACGATCCGGCACACTGCGCGCAGTTGCGCGAGCGCTTCGCAGCGATTCACGAGAGCCTGCGCCGCGATACGCCGGCGCTGGCGGCCGAGGCGATTCTCGCCACTGCCAGACGATGAGTTCGCGCAGCACCGCCACAGCCGACCTGTTCGAGCCGCCGGCGCGCGTCGCGCATCGGGTCTGCGGCGCCGACGAGGCCGGGCGCGGGCCGCTCGCCGGACCCGTGGTCGCGGCGGCGGTCATCCTCGACCCGTGCGTCACGATCGACGGATTGCGCGACTCGAAGAAGCTCCCCGCCGCGCGGCGCGAGACGATCGCCGCGGCGATTCGCACCCGCTCGATCGCCTGGGCGATCGGCGTGGCCAGTGTCGATGAGATCGACGCGCTGAACATTCTTAACGCGAGCCTGCTTGCGATGCGGCGCGCGATCGAAGCGCTCGATCCGCCCGCAAGCTATGCGCTGATCGACGGCAACCGGCTGCCGCCGCTGTCGATTCCGGCGCGCGCGATCGTCGGCGGAGATTCGACCGAGCCCGCGATCTGCGCCGCGTCGATCCTCGCCAAGGTGCACCGCGATGCGCTGATGCGCAAGCTTGACGCGATCCATCCCGGTTACGGGTTCGCGCAGCACTTCGGCTATCCGACGCCGCTACACCTGCGGCGCTTGCGCGAGCTCGGACCGAGCCGCGTTCATCGGCGCTCCTTCGCCCCGGTGCGGGCGCTGCTGGCGAAAGACACGTGATGAGCATCGCGTCGGAGGCGAATCCGCGGTTTCGCGCGTGGCTGCGGTTGGCCGAGTCGCCGCGTCAGGTGCGGCTCGCCGGGCGCACGCTCGCCGAAGGTGTGCACGTGATCGAGGCGGCGCGGGCGGCGGCGCATCCGATCGAGGCGCTGCTCGTTCGGCGCGGCACGCACGGTGCGGCCGGCGACCGCCTGCGCGAGCAACTGTGCAGCGCCGGCGTCGACTGCTACGAGCTTGCCGCGGCGCTGTTCGACCGTCTGTCGCCGGTCGAACGGGGTGCCGGGCTGATCGCGGTCATCGCCGTTGTCCAGCGTCCCGAGCCGCGCGACTTGGCCGCCGATGCGCTGTATCTGGACGGGATTCAGGATCCGGGCAACGTCGGGGCGCTGCTGCGTGTGGCCGCCGCGGCCGGTGTGCGGCACGTGCTCGCCGGCCCGGGCACGGCCGCGCTTTGGGCGCCGAAGGTCGTGCGCGCGGGGCAGGGCGCGCACTTCGGCCTCGCACTGCACGAGCTGGCCGATGCGGCAAACCTGAGGCGCGCGTTGCCGGGACCGTGGTTCGGTGCCGACGCGCACGCAGGAACCTCGCTCTGGGACACGATGTTGCCCACCACGCCGGTCGGCTGGATGTTCGGCGCCGAAGGGCGGGGGCTTTCGGCCGGCGCGCGCGCGGTCTGCGACGCATACGTGACGATCCCGATGGAGTCGGTGGTGGAGTCGCTGAACGTCGTCTCGGCGGCCGCCGTGTGTCTGTTCGAGCGGCGCCGGCGCCTGCTCGCCACCAGAGGGCGGTCGTTGCGCCCCCTTGGCGATGGCGGCACATTCGGCAAGAATGCGCCGTAACGTACGCGTGGAGGCGCTGATGTGGGACGACGGGCTGTTGGCGCGGGCGACCCGTAAGGTCGTCGGCAAGGCGGTTGGGCAGGGACTGGAACGGCTGGCGGAAACGATCCGCGCCAGCGGCGGCCAGCCGCTGGAGCTCGTGCTGCCCGACGGCTCCCGCCTGAGCTTTGGCTTGCAGCCGCGCGTCGTGATGACGGTCCGCGATCCGGACGTCCTGCCCGCGCTGGCGAATCCGACGCTGGCCACGCTGGGCGAAGCCTTCGTCGAGGGGCGGATCGACGTCGACGGCGACATCATGGGCATCATCGTGATCGCCGAGCGGCTGGCCGCCGCCGGCGGCGCCCCGGTGACCGCGCGTGTGGCGGCGGCCTTCGCGCGGCACTCGCCGAAACAGGACCGCGCCGACATCAAGCATCACTACGACGTCGGCAACGACTTCTACCGGCTCTGGCTGGACGAGCGCATGGTGTATTCGTGCGCGTACTTTGCGACGGGCGACGAGACGATCGACGTCGCGCAGGTCGCAAAGCTCGACCACATCTGCCGCAAGTTGCGCCTGCAGCCCGGCGAACGGCTGCTCGATATCGGGTGCGGCTGGGGCGGCCTGATCCTGCATGCGGCACGCCACTACGGCGTGCGCGCGGTCGGCATCACCCTGTCGGACAACCAGCATGCGCGCGCCTGCGAGCAGATCGCCGCGGCGGGACTTGCCGATCGCGTCGAAGCGCTGCTTCTGGACTACCGCGAGGCGCCGGCCCGATTCGGCGAGGGCTCGTTCGACAAGGTGTCGAGCATCGGCATGTTCGAGCACGTCGGTCTGCGCAACCTGCCCGTGTACTTCGGCACCGTGCGGCGCCTGCTGCGCGACCGCGGGCTGTTCCTGAACCACGGCATCACGTCGGCCGACGTCGACAGTCGGCCGGTCGGCTCGGGCGCGTCCGAGTTCATCGACAAGTACGTCTTCCCGAACGGCGAGCTGCCGCACCTGCATCTGGTCGTGCGCGAGATGTCCGCGCAGAACTTCGAGGTCTACGACGTCGAAAGCCTGCGGCCGCACTACGCGAAGACGCTGGCGCACTGGTCGCGCCGGCTCGAGGCGCAGATCGAGGCTGCGCGCAAGCTGGTCAGCGAGCGAACGCTGCGCGTCTGGCGCGCGTACCTCGCCGGCTGCTCCTGGGGTTTCACGCAGGGCTGGATGAACATCTATCAGGTGCTGGCAAGTCGCCAGGAAGCCCCCGGGCCGACCGAACTGCCGCTGACGCGCGCCTGGATCTATCACTGATCAGAACGACCGCCGCTCCAGGCGGATCTCGTGCATGATCGTCGCGGCGATTTCCTCGATCGACTTGGTCGTCGAAGAAAGCCAGCGGATGCCTTCGCGCCGCATCAGCCGTTCGGCTGCGGCGACCTCGTACCGGCAGTTCTCAAGCGACGCGTAGCGGCTGTTCGGGCGCCGCTCGTTGCGCACCTCGGCCAGCCGCTCCGGGGAGATCGACAGCCCGAACAGCTTGTGCCGGTGCGGCGGTAGCGCCGACGGCAGCGCGTCGCGCTCGAAATCCTCCGGGATCAGCGGGTAGTTGGCGGCCTTCACCCCGTACTGCATGGCCAGGTACAGGCTGGTCGGCGTCTTGCCGCTGCGCGACACGCCCACCAGGATCACGTCCGCGGCCGCAAGTCCCTTGGCCGACTGGCCGTCGTCGTGCGCGAGTGCGAAGTTGATCGCCTCGATGCGGTGCTTGTAGCTTTCGGAGTCCGAGATGTTGTGCGAACGCCCGACCGTGTGCGTCGATTTGATGCCGAGCTCCTGCTCGAGCGGTTCGACGAAGGACTGAAACAGGTCGAGGATCAACGCATCGGCCTGCCGCAATTCGGCGTTGCACGCCGGATCGACCAGCGTGGAAAAAACGATCGGCCGCTTGCCGTCGCGCTGCCCGATCTCGTTGATGCGCGCGGCGGCCTCGCGCGCCTTCGCCGGCGTATTCACGAACGGCATTCGCATCTGGCGGTAATTGAGCGACTCGAACTGCGTCATCACGCTGTGGCCGAGCGTCTCGGCGGTGATGCCGGTGCCGTCGGAGACGAAGAGGACGGTGCGTTCGTGCGGTCCGGCGTGGCGGTCGGGCATGAAAGTCCGTGCAGACGAGGTCGGTAGAATCCGCCGGATTCTGGCACAGCGCACCGGCCATTCACGACGACGCCGATGCGCATCGGGGAGAGGCGATGCAGCGCGGCAAGTACGTTATTCCGTTCAGTCAGTTGCGCATGACCGACGTCGAATCGGTCGGAGGCAAGAATGCGTCGCTCGGCGAAATGCTCAGCCAGCTGGCCTCGGAAGGCATCCGCGTTCCGGACGGTTTCGCGACGACCGCGCAGGCGTTCCGCGACTTTTTGCGTGCGAGCGACCTCGAGCGGCGCATCGCTGACCGGCTCAAGCGGCTCGACGCCGAGGATGTGGCTGCCTTGGCGCGGGCCGGCGCGGAAATCCGCGGCTGGATCGTGTCGGCTCCCCTGCCGGAGGCGCTCGATGGAGAAATCAGACTTTTTTATCAATGGCTTAAGGATGACTCTTGGAGCGAAATCTCGGTTGCGGTTCGCTCCAGTGCCACCGCCGAGGATCTGCCGGACGCGTCGTTCGCCGGACAGCAGGAGACTTTCCTGAACGTCTCGGGCGTCGACGCCGTCGTCGCGCGGGTCAAGGAAGTCTTCGCGTCGCTGTACAACGACCGCGCGATCGCCTACCGCGTCCACAAGGGCTTTGCGCACGAAAGCGTGGCGCTGTCGGCCGGCGTGCAGCGGATGGTCCGCAGCGATTGCGGCGCTTCGGGCGTGATGTTCACGATCGACACCGAGTCGGGTTTCGCCGACGTCGTGTTCATCACCGCCAGCTACGGGCTGGGCGAGACCGTCGTTCAGGGGGCAGTGAACCCGGACGAGTTCTACGTGCACAAGCCGATGCTGGCCGCGGGCAAGTATCCGATCATCCGCCGTGCGCTCGGCTCGAAGCTCGTCAAGATGGAGTTCGATCCGACCGCGGCGAACGGCCGCACCGTCAGAACCGTGAACGTGCCGGATGCCGAGCGGCACCGCTTCTCGTTGAGCGACGACGACGTTCTCGAGCTGGCCCGCTACGCGGTGGCGATCGAGCGCCACTACGGCCGGCCGATGGACATCGAGTGGGGCAAGGACGGCATCGACGGGCGCATTTACATCCTTCAGGCGCGCCCCGAGACGGTGAAGTCGCAGGCGCACACGCAGGTGCAGCAGCGCTTCAAACTCAAGAGCCGATCGACCGTGCTCGCCGCCGGTCGTGCGATCGGACAGAAGATCGGAATCGGCCCCGTGCGCGTCATCCGCGACGCCTCCGAGATGGAGCGCGTGCAACCCGGCGACGTGCTCGTCACCGACATGACCGACCCGAACTGGGAGCCGGTGATGAAGCGCGCCGCGGCGATCGTCACCAACCGCGGCGGGCGGACCTGTCACGCCGCGATCATCGCCCGCGAACTGGGCATCCCGGCCGTCGTCGGCTGCGGCGACGCGACCGAGAAGCTGGCCGAGGGGTCGATCGTCACCGTGTCGTGCGCCGAAGGCGACACCGGCCACGTCTATGCCGGCCGGCTCGAGATGGAGGTCGAGACCGTGCAACCGGGCCAGATGCCCGAGCTGCCGGTCAAGATCATGATGAACGTGGGCAACCCGCAGCTCGCGTTCGACTTCCAGTCGCTGCCGAACCACGGCGTCGGGCTGGCGCGGCTCGAGTTCATCATCAACAACAACATCGGCGTCCATCCGAAGGCGGTGCTCGAGTATCCGAACGTCGATGCGGAACTGAAGCGCGCGGTCGAGGCGCTGGCGTACGGGTACGCGGGGCCGCGCGAGTTCTTCGAGAACAAGCTTGCCGAGGGCATCGCGACGATCGCGGCGGCGTTCTGGCCTAAACCGGTGATCGTGCGGCTGTCCGACTTCAAGAGCAACGAGTACAAGAAGCTGATCGGCGGCTCGCGTTACGAACCGGACGAAGAGAATCCGATGCTCGGTTTTCGCGGTGCCGCGCGCTACATCGCCGACAGTTTCCGCGAGCCGTTCCGGATGGAGTGCGCGGCGCTGAAACGCGTGCGCGACGTCATGGGCTTCACCAACGTCCAGATCATGGTGCCGTTCGTCCGCACGCTGACCGAAGCCCGGCGCGTGACCGAGCTGCTGGCCGAAAACGGACTGCGGCGCGGCGAAGGTGCCGCGCCGGACGGCTCCGGCGGTCTGCGCCTGATCATGATGTGCGAAGTGCCTTCCAACGCGGTGCTGGCGGAGGAGTTCCTGCAGTACTTCGACGGTTTTTCGATCGGATCCAACGACCTGACGCAGCTCACGCTCGGTCTGGACCGGGATTCCGGCCTCGTCGCCGAAGGTTTCGACGAACGCGACCCCGCGGTCAAACGGCTGCTCGCGCAGGCGATCCGCGCCTGCCGGACGCACGGCAAGTACGTTGGCATCTGTGGCCAGGGGCCGTCCGACCACGTCGACTTCGCACAGTGGCTGATGGAGCAGGGCATCGAGTCGATTTCGCTGAACCCGGACACGGTCGTCGAGACCTGGCGCCGGCTCGCACAGGCGGCATGACGGCGCGACGGCGGCCGGGATGAGCGGCTACGTCTGGTGGTTCGTTCTGGCCTTCGGCCTGCTGATCGCCGAGCTGGTCACCGGAACCTTCTATCTACTGGTGATCGCGCTCGCGCTGGCGAGTGCGGGCGTGGCGCATCTGTTCGGCGCGGCGCTCGCCGTTCAGTTGATCGTCGCCTCGGCCATCGGATTTGGCGGGTCGCTCTGGCTGCGCCGCTCGCGCTTCGGCCGGCTTGGACGCAAGGAAGCTGCCGACAGCGTGCAGCACATGGACATCGGGCAGATCGTCCGCGTCGACCAGTGGTCGCAGTCGCGCACCGCGCGCGCGAGCTACCGCGGCGCGTTGTGGGACGTGGAGCTGGCGGCGGGCGAGGAGGCGGTGCCGGGCGAGTTCGTGATTCGCGACATTCAGGCGAACCGTCTGATCGTCACGCGCCGCACCCCCTGACGAACGCGGCCCGGCAGGTCAACTCGAGGAGGAAAAGCCAATGTTCGGTGGGTTCCTGCCCGACGGCGTCACGGTCGTCGCACTGGTCGTGCTCGTCGTGGCGATCACCTTCGTCGTCAAGGCGGTGCGTATCGTGCCGCAGCAGCACGCGTGGGTCGTCGAACGGCTCGGCAAATACCACGCCACGCTCTCGCCGGGGTTGAACATCGTCATCCCCTTCATCGATCGCGTCGCCTACAAGCACAGTCTGAAGGAAGTTCCGCTCGACACGCCGAGCCAGGTCTGCATCACGCGCGACAACACGCAGCTTGCGGTCGACGGCGTGCTGTTTTTCCAGGTCACGGACCCGCAGCGCGCCAGCTACGGCTCGAGCAACTACATCGTCGCGATCACGCAACTGGCGCAGACCACGCTGCGCTCGGTGATCGGCCGGCTCGAGCTGGACAAGACCTTCGAGGAGCGCGAGTTCATCAACCACAGCGTCGTCTCGGCGATCGACGAGGCGGCGAGAAACTGGGGCGTGAAGGTGCTGCGCTACGAGATCAAGGATCTGACGCCGCCGGCGGAGATCCTGCGCGCGATGCAGGCGCAGATCACCGCAGAGCGGGAAAAGCGCGCACTGATCGCGAGTTCCGAAGGCCGCAAGCAGGAGCAGATCAACATCGCCACCGGCCAGAAGGAGGCGGCGATCGCCAAGTCCGAAGGCGACAAGCAGGCCGCGATCAACAACGCGCAGGGCGAAGCGGCGGCGGTGCTGGCCATCGCCGAAGCGACCGCCGAGGCGATCCGCAAGGTCGCGCAGGCAATCGGCGCGCCCGGTGGCATGGAAGCCGTCAATCTGAAGGTCGCCGAGAAGTACGTCGAGGCTTTCGCAGGTCTGGCGCGGTCGAACAACACGCTGATCCTGCCGGCCAATCTGGCCGACATCGGCGGGCTGATCGCCGCGGCGATGGCCGTCGTGAAAAGCCGCGCCGCCTGAGTCACGGCTGCACACTCAGAGCTTGTAGTCGAGCGCGAGCCGCGACTGCATGTCGCGCTCGAGCCGGAATGCCTCCTTCAGCGTTCTGCGGTCCAGTTCGTTCAGCCGTGCCGGATCGATCCGGTTCGCGTTGTCGACTGTCAGATCGTCCAGCGCGGCCTGATGGCGCAGCCGAACCTGCTGGATGAAGTAGAAGGCCGCGATCGTCGCTTCGGCCTCGCGCGGCGGCAGCGCCCCGGCCGCAGCGGCTGCGCGGAATCGCGCAGCGGTCCCGGTAACGGGCAGCCCGTGTGCGAGCGACAGGATGCGGGCGCAATCGACGAACGGCCGCACGCCGTATAGCTTCAGGTTGATCGTGCCGTCGGCTTCGGTGACGAAGTCGCGCCACCTCGCCAGCGGCGGGCGTGCCGCGAGCGCATTTTCGGCCAGCAGGCGGAGGAAATTCGGCCGCACGCGCGTCTTCGCCAGGAACCATTCGCGCAGCGCCTGCGCCAGAGCGGCGTCGCCGGCCAGCGCGCGGAAGTCCAGACAGATCGTCGCGTCGAGCAGCGCCTTGGGGTCGGAGTTGGCGAGCCAGCCGTCCAGCTTCGCCTTCCACTCCGCCGACGACAGACACAGGTCCGGATTCGACGCCATCACGTTGCCCTTGCACAGCGGGTAGCCGCAGGCATCGAGCGCCTCGTTGACGGCGCGGGCGAAGGGCAGCAGTTGTGCACGGACTTCGCGCGCGTCCGCGGCGGCCTCGAACAGCAGCCCGTTGTCCTGGTCGGTGGCGAAGGTCTGTTCGAGTCGGCCCTCGCTGCCGAACGCCAGCCAGCACCACGCGATGCGGTCCCACGCGTGTCGCTTGCGGACGATCTCGACGATGCGCTGGCAGATGCGGTCGTTGAGCAGCGAAACGTACAGCGTCAACGGTTCGGCGGCCACGCCCTGGTCGACCAGCAGCTTCGTCAGCCGCCGCACGCGCGCGGCGAGCTGGGCGAGCGCATCGACTTCGCGCGCCAGGCGAATTTCCATCGTCAGCTCGCCCAGCCCGAGCCGCTGCAGCGAAAACAGGTCGCGCTCGGAGACCACGCCGACCAGCACATCGTTCTCGGTCACCAGCACGTGCCGGATGCGCAGCTCGATCATCGCCAGCGCCGCTTCGTACGCCGGCGTGTCGGCCGCGAGCGCGAGCGGATCGCGCGTCATCACGGCGCCGACCGGCCCGTCCAGCATGCCGTCGAGCGCGACATGGATCAGGTCGCGTTCGGTGAAGATGCCGACCGGGCGCTGCCCGTCGTCGACGATGACGATGCTGCCCACGCCCTCGGCGCGCATGCGCGCCGCTGCGGCGCGCACGGTATCCGCCTCGCCGCACACGACCGGCGCGCGCCGCAGCAGCGCGCGCAGCGCGAACGCGAGCGCCTTCTGTTCGGCCGCTAGGCGGCTTTCGATCGGTCCTTTGGTGTCTTCCATCGATGCACTTCCGGTCTAGTACTGCAGCCGTGCGAGGTACGTCGAGCGCGAGGCCTCGAGCGCCTGGCCGAGCGTGACGATGCCGCGCTCGGCGAGCAACGGCAACAGCCGCAGGAAGACCTCGCCGGTGACGAGCGCGTCGCCCAGCGCCGTATGGCGGCCGATCACGCGCACGCCAAGCCGCTCGGCGATCGTGTCCAGGCTGTGGTTGTCCTGGCTCGGATGGACGATCGCCGACAGCAGCAGCGTGTCGAGCACCGGCTGGTCGAAGCGCACCCCGGTCGCCGCTTCCTTCAATTCGAGGAAGCGCATGTCGAATGCGGCGTTGTGTGCCACCAGAACGGTGTCCTCGCAGAAACGATGAAAGCGCGGCAGCACTTCCTCGATCGTCGGCTCGTTGGCGAGCGCGCGCGCGTCGATGCCGTGCACCTGCGTCGACGCGCGGCTGATCGGACGGCGCGGGTTGACGAGCTGCTCGAAGACCTCGTGCTTCAGCAGCCGCCCGTTGACGATGCGTACCGCGCCGATCGAGATGATTTCGTCGCCCGCCGAGGGTTCCAGCCCGGTCGTCTCGGTGTCGAAGACGGTATAGGTGAGGGCGGCGAGCGGCCGCTCGGCCAGCGCGCCGCGCGCGTCGACGCGCTCGAACAGGTCGAAGTCGTAGTACTCGGGCCGCGCGGCGACGGCGGCTGTGCGCGGTGCGGGCCGCGGTGCGGCTTCGCCGAGCGGCAGCAGCAGACGGAACCATGCCGTCTGGCGCGGCCGGTCCGTCTCGTACCAGATCTCGCCGCCGTGTCGTTCAAGCACGTCCTTCAGGGTCAGCGGCGTCTCGTCGCGCCCGCTGGCGAGCGGCTCGTTCTCCCACAGCAGCAGCACGTCGCTGGCAACCATCGTGCCGGGCCAGACGAGGTCGATCTGCGCGAAGCGGCCTTGCGCTGCGGCGCGCAGCCTGAAGTTGCGTACCTTGTAGTCGGCTTGCAGCCGCGCGGCGAGTGAGGCGATCGCGTGCACGATGGCGAAGCTGTCGACGCGTACCCACCACTCGGCTGCCGGCTCCGCGACGTCGGCGGCAACGCCGACGACGTCGGTCAAGCGCCGGCGCGCGACCTCCAGCAGATCCGCAACGCGCATGTCCTCGAGCGTCAGGCCGCTTTTCAGCGCGTCGGCATACTCGTTCAACGCCGCGTTCAGCCGTTCGGTCAGCACGCGCGCTTCGGCGGCGACGATGTCGACGAAACGATCGCGCTGCGCCGGCGGCATGTCGGGCGACGACGCCAGACTTTCGGCCGCGGCGCGCAGGCTGGCCAGCGGCGCGCGCATGCCGGTGGCGAGCGACTGCAGCAGCTTCAGGCGTTGGCCTTCGCGTCCGAGCAGGCCGCCGACGTCGTCGAGCGTGAACACCATGCCGGCAACCTGCCGCTCGGCGCCGGACAAAAACGGCGTCACGCGCACGCGCAGCGCGCGCCCGCTCGGCGCGGCGGCGACGAAGCTCGCGTGAGGGCGGCCTTCGGCGCGGTCGAACTGCTGGTGAATCTTGTCGAACGCGTGCGCCACCTGCTCACGGTCGAGCAAGCCGAATACCGAGCGCCCGAGCCCGATCGGCGCATAGTCTCCGCCCTCGCACAGCAGGGCCGCGGCGCGTGCGTTGTACAGCAGGATGCGGCCGTCGACGTTGCACACGACCACCCCCTCGGTCAGCTCCGACATCAGCGCCGCGAAGCGGTCGCGCTCCTCTTCGACCCGCGCGCGGGTCTCCGCGCTTTTCGCATCGAGTTCGCGTTCGCTCTGCCGGTAGCGCGCCGCGAGCCCGCTGACGGCGGTCGCGACCTCGACGACTTCCGGCGCGCCGCGGGCGACGATCTGATGATCGGCGGGAACCGACAGCAGCACTCGGGTCTGCTCGGCCAGTTGTCGAATCGCCAGCGGATAGCGCCGGAACAGCCAGTGCGCTGCGGCGCCGACCGCAAAGAGCATCAGCGTCACGCCGAAAGCGAGCGCGGGGCCCGCCTCGGCCGCCAGCGCGCGCAGCGCGGTGCGCTCGCTTTCGGGAAGGCTGACAGCGAAGAACCACGCAAAACCGGCCAACAGCGCCAGCGCCGCAGCGCAGGCCGCGGCGATCCACGTGAGCCGGCGCAGCGCGGCTTTCATTCGGGCCGGCCGAGCAGCCGATCGACGGCGGCGATCAACTCCTGCGTCGAGAATGGTTTCGTCACGTACAGATCGGCGCCGAGCGACATCCCCTTGCTGATCTCGGCGTCGCGTCCTTTCGCGCTGACCATCACGATCTTCACGTGCCGCCACTCGGGCCGCTCGCGAATCCGCTGGCATACCTCGTAGCCGCTCTTGCCCGGCATCATGATGTCGATCAGCACGAGATCGGGCGCGAACGATTCCATCAGCGCCAGCGCCTCGTCACCGTTGGCGGCGCATCGCACCTCGTAGCCGGCGCGCCCGAGCAGAAACTCGAGCGCCGTGACGATATTCGGTTCGTCGTCTGCGATCAGGACCTTGCGCTTGTCCTCGGCCACGATACCTCCTTCGTTTCGCCCGCCGCGGCCGGCGCGGCGGCGACCGGCAGCGTGAACGAAAAGCATGCGCCTTCGCCGGGCCGGCTCTCGACCCAGAGCCGGCCACCGAAGTGTTCGACGATCTGGCGACTGATGTGCAGGCCGAGCCCGGTTCCCGCCGGCTTGTTCGTCAGCGTATCGCCGACCTGGCGAAACTTGTCGAAGATCACGGCCTGGTCCTCCGGACGGATCCCGGGCCCATTGTCGCGCACGTCGATGCGTACGGCGCCATCGAGGGCCGTGACGTCGACGTCGACCCGGCCGCTGCCGGCGGGGCTGAACTTTAGTGCGTTGGACAACAGGTTCAGCAGCACCTGCAGCAATCGGTCCTCGTCCACGTCGACCCATACCGCGTGCGGCGGCAGCCGCATGTTCAGCGCGACGGGCTTTTCCTTGAATACCTGGCTCATCTGCGTGACGACGTCGCTGACGGTCGCGCACAGATCGACGCGGGTGATCCGCCATTCAGCGCGCCCAGATTCGATTTTGGCAAGGTCCAGCACCTGGTTGATGAGCCGCGTCAAACGTTCGGTTTCGCGCGTGATGATGCCGAGGAATTTCTTGCGCTCGGCCAGATCGACCTTGGGGTCGGCGAGCAGGATCTCGGAGAACGCCCGGATCGACGTCAGCGGCGTACGCAGTTCGTGCGTCACGGTCGACATGAAGTCGTCCTTCAGCCGATCCAGCTCCTTCAGCCGTTCGTTGGCGGCACGCAGCTCCGCGGTCGCCGCCTCCAGCTCGCGCGACTTCTGCTCGAGCTTGTGGCTGTAGACGACCACCTGCGAGGCCTCGTCCAGCAGCTCGCTGACTTCGTCCAGCGTCAGCGCCTCTTCCTTGGCGACCGAAGCGACCATGATGCGCGCCGAGGCCGCGCCGATCGCGCCCGCCAACTGCGTCTCAACGAAGTGAACGAACTCGGCATCGACCACCGGATCCTGCTCTGGCCAGCGCGTGCCGTTGGCGCGCGCGTACTCGGCGAATGCGGCATCCGCGCCAGCGGTACCGATGAAGCGCGCCAGCAGGCTGTAGAGGTCGCGCGCGGAAGCCGTGCCGCGCCAGAAGCGGACGCCGCCAGCCTCGTAGCGGAAGACATCGACAAACACGCTCGCCTGCCTGCGCTCCTCGGCGCTCTGCGTGCCAGCAAGCGAAACACCGACATACAGGCCGACGTTGGCGATCATGCTCCACAGCATCGCATGCGTGATCTGGTCGAGTCCCGACAGGCCGAATAGCGCCAGCGGCTTCAGCAGCTCGATGCCGAACGGGCCATGCTCGAGCAGCGAAAGCGGCAGCCAACCAGAACGCGCGAACGCCGGTAGCAGCAGCGTGTAGAGCCAGACGACGAAACCGGCAAGCAGGCCGGCGAGCGCGCCGCGCCGCGTGCCGCCTTTCCAGAAGATGCCACCGAGCACCGCGGGCGCGAACTGCGCGACGGCGGCAAACGAAATCAAGCCGATCGACACTAGCGCGTAAGCCTCGCCCGCAAGGCGGAAGTACAGGTAGCCGAGCAACAGCACCAGGATGATCGCGCCGCGGCGGATGCCGAGCAGCAGTCCGGTGAGGTCCGGGCGTTGGTTCAGCCGCAGGCGCTTCATCCGCAGCAGCACCGGCATCACGAGGTCGTTGCACACCATCGTCGACAGCGCGATCGTTTCGACGATCACCATGCCGGTCGCGGCCGACAGTCCGCCGATGAACACGAGCAGCGCCAGCAGTTCCTGCTTCTCCACCATCGGCAGCGTCAGCACGAAAGTGTCGGCATCCACGTTACCGGCCGGGAAGTGCAGGCGGCCGCCAAATGCGATCGGCAGCACGAAGATATTGATCGCCAGCATGTAGGCCGGAAACAGCCAGATGGCCTTCTTCAAGTGTCTTTCGTCGAGGTTCTCGATGACGGCGACCTGGAACTGGCGCGGCAGGAACATGATCGCCAGCATCGACAGGACCGTCAGCCATACCCAGCTCGCGTAGCCCCCGGCCACACCCTCCAGCGGCGTCAGCAGCGGCAGCAGCTTCGGATCGGCCGCGGCGCGCGCGAACACGTCGCCGAAACCGTCGTAGATGCCGAAAGTGACGAATGCGCCGACGGCGAGAAACGCGAGCAGCTTGACCAGCGATTCGAACGCGATCGCCGCCACCATGCCTTGGTGGTGTTCCGCGGCGTCGAGGTGCCGCGTGCCGAACGCGATCGTGAACAGCGCCAGGATCAACGCGACCCACAGCGCCGTGTCCGCGAAAACGGGTTGAGCGGCGACCTTGGCCGGCATGACGATCTCCGGGTACTGCACCAGGATCGTGAAGCTGTTCGACACCGCCTTCAGTTGCAGCGAGATGTACGGGATGATGCCGATCACCGCGATGATCGTCACCACCCCGCCCAGCAGCGCGCTCTTGCCGTAGCGCGAAGCGACGAAGTCCGCCAGTGATGTGATGCGGTTGCGCTTGGAGATGCGCAGGATCTTGCGCAATACGATCCACCACAGCGCGATCATCAG
>CAZIJU010000012.1:0-56250 GCA_964539745.1 uncultured Burkholderiaceae bacterium
ACAGCACGATCTCCTGCCGCGTGATCACCGCGATCGTGCCGAGCGCGGCGCCGAGCGCGAGCGCCCCGACGTCGCCCATGAAGACCTGTGCCGGGTACGCGTTGAACCAGAGGAACGCCAACCCCGCGCCGGCAATGGCCGCGCAGATGATCGCGACCTCGCCCGCGCCGGGAATGTAGGGAAACAGCAGGTACTTCGAGAAGTCTGCGCGTCCGACGACGTAGGCGAACACGCCAAGCGCGGCGGCGATCATCGACGCCGGCAGGATCGCGAGTCCGTCGAGGCCGTCGGTCAGGTTGACGGCATTGCTCGTGCCGACGATGACGAAGTACGACAGGATGACGAAGCCGAACACGCCCATCGGATAGGCGAAGTTCTTGAAAAACGGCACGATCAGGTCCACGCGCGACGGCAGGTCGATCGTGAAACCGTTGGCGACCCACTGCAGCAGCAGCGGCCACATCCGTTCGGTCGAAGGCGCGGCGATCGCGAACGCGAGATAGAACGCCGCAGTCACGCCGATCAGCGATTGCCAGAAGAACTTCTCCTTCGCGCTCATCCCCTTCGGGTTGCGGTGAACGACCTTGCGGTAGTCGTCGACCCAGCCGATCCAGCCGAAGCCCAACGTCACCAGCAGCACGACCCAGACGAAACGGTTCGTCAGATCCGCCCACAGCAGCGTGGTCACGCCGATCGCGATCAGGATCAGCGCGCCGCCCATCGTCGGTGTGCCGGTCTTCGACAGATGCGACTGCGGACCCTCGGGGCGCACGGCCTGACCGATCTTCAATTCGGTGAGCCTGCGGATCACCCACGGGCCCGCGGCCAACCCGATCACCAGCGCGGTGGCCGCGGCGAGCACCGCGCGCAGCGTCAGGTAACTGAAGACGTTGAACGCGCGGATGTCCTGCGCAAGCCACTGGAACAGTTCGAGCAGCATCTCAACCCCCTTGCGGCGACCCGGCTCGGGCGGGCCGCTCCCGCCGGGGGCAGCGAACGAAGCGCGCGCAGCGGCCATCCATCAGCCCGCTCCCGTCATCGGGTTTGCCGCCAGCGCCTGCACGACGCGCTCCATGCGCATGAAACGCGAACCCTTGACGAGCAGCGTAGCCCCCGGGGCCGCGGCCCGCGCCGCGGCCGCGATCAGCGCTTCGATGCGGTCGAAGTGGCTGGCGCCCGGGCCGAACGCTGCGACGGCATCGCGCGCCAGATCGCCGATGGCCAGCAACGTCTCGATGCCGCGGCTGCGCGCGTACGCGCCGATCTCGCGGTGAAACGCAGGTCCCTGCGCCCCGACCTCGCCCATGTCGCCGATCACCAGGATGCGCGGCGCGGCACGGTCGGCGAGCACGTCGATCGCCGCGCGCATCGAGTCGGGGTTCGCGTTGTACGTGTCGTCGATCAGTGTGGCGCCGCTCGCGCTCGACAGCCGGACCCCGCGGCCGCCGACCGGCGCGAACGCCGCGAGTCCCGCCGCGATCGCCGCGTTCGGCACCCCGAGTGCGAGGCACGCGGCCGTCGCGGCAAGCGCGTTGTGAACGTTGTGCGCGCCCGGTGCGCCGATCGACGTCTCGATCAGCCCTTGCGGCGTGGCGATCGACAGTCGGCTGCCCGTGGCCGTCGGCTCGGCCGTGGCCGTGACGACGGCATCGCCGCGCCGCGCGAAGTCGATGACGCGTCGCGTTCCGGCAAGCGTGCGCCAAATCGCCGCGCACGGATCGTCGGCCGGGAACACCGCCACACCTTCGAGCGCGAGCGCGGCGATCGCCGCGCCGTTTTCGTGCGCGGTCGCTTCGACGGAGGCCATGAACTCCTGGTGCTCGCGCTGCGCGTTGTTGACCACCGCCACGGTCGGCCGGGCGATCCGGGCGAGATAAGCGATCTCCCCGGGATGGTTCATTCCGAGTTCGAGCACCGCGGCACGGTGCTGCGCGGCGAGCCCGAACAACATCAGCGGCAGTCCGATCTCGTTGTTCAGGTTGCCGCGCGTGGCGAGTCGCCGCTGCTCGCCCCAGGCGGCCGCAAGGATCGAGCCGATCATCTGCGTCACGGTGGTCTTGCCGTTGCTGCCGGCCACTGCGATCAGCGGAACGGCGAAGCGCGCTCGCCAAGCGGCGGCCGCCGCGCCCAGCGCACGCCGCGTGTCGGCGACGACCACCTGCGGTATCGCGACGTCGAGCCGTCGTTCGACGACGGCGGCAACCGCCCCGGCTGCGGCCGCCTGCGCGACGAATTCGTGCGCGTCGAAGCGCTCGCCGCGCAGCGCGAAGAACACGCTTCCGGCCGGCGCGGTGCGCGTGTCGGTCGACACGCTGGTAAAGCGCACGCCGCCGTCGCCGTACAGCGCCGACTGTGGAATCGACCGCGCCAGTTCGGCGACCGTCATCATGCGGCGGCCCCCGTCGCGGTGCGAGGTCCGTCCGTGGCGCCGACGGTCGTCGCGGCCGACGCGCCGCGCCGCGCGAGCGCCGCGCGCGCATGCTCTGCGTCGGAAAATGGCCGCTTGACGCCGCCGATCTCCTGGTAGTCCTCGTGACCCTTGCCGGCGATCAGCACGACGTCGGCAGCGTCGGCCGCGCCCAGCGCGTACGCGATCGCCTCGGCGCGATCGACGATCCGCTCGACGCGCGCCGCGCGGTCGGCCGCAACCCCGCGCGCGATTGCCTCGACGATCGCCTCGGGCGCCTCCGTGCGCGGATTGTCGCTGGTGATCACGACGCGGTCGGCGAGCCGCGCCGCCGCTTCGCCCATCGGCGCGCGCTTGCCCGGATCGCGATCCCCGCCGGCGCCGAAGACGATCCAGAGTCGCCCGCCGCGCGCCTGCGCCAGCGGTGCAAGCGCGACGAGCGCCTGCTCGAGCGCGTCGGGCGTGTGCGCGTAGTCGACGATCGCCAGCGGAGCGCCGTCCGTGCCGATGCGCTGCATGCGCCCCGGCGGCGGCGCCAGCCGCGGCACGACGGCGCACGCGCGCGCGAGCGGGATCCCGGTGGCGACCGCCACGCCGAGCACGCCGAGCAGATTCGAAACGTTGAAGGCCCCGACCAGCGGCGCAGCGACATCGATGCGGCGCACGCCGTCGTCGACCTCGAATCGCAGTCCGGTCGCCGTCGCACGCACCGCATGCGCCGACAGCCGCAGCGCCAGCGGCGCCGATGCCGCCGCTGCCTGCGTGGTGAAGCCGATCACGCGGACCCCGCTGCGCTGCGCCAGCCGCGCGGCGAACCGCTCGCCGGCCGCGTCGTCGAGGTTGAGCACCGCGTGCGAAAGCGTCGGCCAGTCGATCAGCCGCGCCTTCGCCGCCTCGTAGTGCTCGAGCGTGCCGTGGTAGTCGAGATGGTCGCGCGTGAGATTCGTGAACAGCGCGATGTCGAAGGCCATGCCGTCGACGCGGCCCTGGTCGAGCCCGATCGAGGACACCTCCAGCGCGACTGCGCGCGCGCCGTCGTCGAGCAGCGCGCGGAGCTGGCGCTGCAGCGCGCTCGCATCGGGCGTGGTCAGCGCGGCGCCGGCGAACGCCGCGCCCGGAAACCCGCTGCCGATCGTGCCGACGACTCCGCAGCGCATGCCTTCGAACGTCAGCAGCTGCGCGATCCACTGCGTGCACGAAGTCTTGCCGTTGGTGCCCGTGACGCCGATCGCCAGCAGTTTTTCGCTCGGCCGTCCGTAGAAGCTCGCGGCGAGCGGGCCGATGAGCCGCCGCAACCCCGGCACCGGCAACACGGGAATCGCGACGTCCACCGGCGTCCAGCCGTCCGCTTCGACGAGCGCAGCGGCCGCGCCGAGTGCGGCCGCCGCGCGCACGTACGCGCGCCCGTCTGCGCTGCGGCCCGGCACCGCGCCTGGAACCGCGACGAAAACGTCGCCCGGCGCGACGCGCCGGCTGTCGAGCTGCAGGTGATGCGCACCATCCAGCGCCGACGGCACCGTGGCCCGCAGCCACGCCAGGATGTCCATCACGGTCGTGCTCGGTGCGCTCATCGGGCAACCCACGCGACTTCGGCGAGCCGCTGCAGCGGCGGACGCGGCGGCTCGATCGGCCTGCCCTGGACCCTGTCGACGGCACCGTCGGGCGGCACCTGCAGCGTTCGCAGTGCACCGGCGACGATTTGCGCGAACACCGGCGCAGCGACGTCGCCGCCGTAGTAACGGCCGCGCGCCGTGTCGGGTTCGTCGATCATCACGGCGACGACGATGCGCGGATCGGACGCCGGCGCGAAGCCGGCGAACGACGCGACGTACGCGTTGACGTAGCGGCCGTTTTGCAGCTTGCGCGCCGTCCCCGTCTTGCCGGCCACACGGTAGCCGGCGATTCGCGCGGCCGGCGCCGTGCCTTCGTCGCCGACGGCCAGTTCGAGCATGCGCCGCATCGCGCGCGCGGTCTCCGGCTTGATCACCTGCACCCCCGCGGGCGGCGCCTCGGTCCTCATCATCGTCAGCGGCACGACGTCGCCGTCGCGCGCAAAGATCGTGTAGGCACGCGCCAATTGCAGCAGCGACACCGAAACGCCGTAGCCGTAGGCGATCGTCGCCTGCTCGATCGGGCGCCACGCCTCGTACGGGCGCAGGCGGCCGGCGACGGCGCCGCTGAACCCGGCGGCTGCGCCGCTCGGCGCCTGACCGAAGCCGGCGGCGGTATAGGTCTGCCACAGCGCTTGCGCGGGCAGGTCGAGGGCGATCTTGGCGGTGCCGACGTTGCTCGACTTGGCGACGACTTCGGCGACGGTCAGCACGCCGTGCGGATGGGCGTCGCCGATCGTGCGGCCGCCGATCGTCATGCGCCCCGGCGCGGTCTGCACGCGCAGCTCGGGCGACACGCGCCCGGCGTCGAGCGCCGCGGCGATCGAAAACGGCTTCAATGTCGAGCCGGGCTCGAAGGTGTCGGCGAGCGCGCGATTGCGCAGTGTCGCTGCATCCCAGCGGTCGCGCCGGTTCGGATCGAAGCTCGGCCAGTTCGCCAGTGCCAGCACCTCGCCCGTCTTGACATCGAGCACGACGACGGCGCCGGCCTTCGCGCGGTGGGTTTCGACCGCATCCTTCAGCGCCGAAAACGCGGCGTACTGGATGCGGTGGTCGATCGACAGCGCGACGTCGCGCCCGTCGACCGGCATGCGCTGCCAGTCGCCATCGACGATGCGCCCGAGCCGGTCCTTGATCACGCGGCGGCTGCCTGCGCGGCCGGCGAGCGTGGACTCGAGCGCGAGCTCGATGCCTTCCTGCCCGCGTCCCTCGACGTCGGTGAACCCGATCACGTGCGCCGCGGTCGGGCCTTCCGGATAGTGCCGCTTGAACTCACGGCTCGCGTGGATCCCTTCGAGCTTCAGCGCGGCGATGCGCTCGGCGACTTCGGGTTCGACCTGGCGCCGCAGGTAGACGAAGTTGCGGTCCTCGGCCGCAAGCTTGCGCTTGAGCTCGGCCACGGGCATCGCGAGCAGTTGCGCCAGCTGCGCCAACTCGCGCGGCGCCAGGTCGACGTCTTCGGGGATCGCCCAGATCGCGCGCGCCGGAACCGACGCCGCGAGCACGACACCGTTGCGGTCGGTCACCTTGCCGCGCGTGGCCGGCACCTCGAGGGTGCGCGCGTAGCGCGCCTCGCCTTGCCGCTGAAGGAAATCGGTCCCGATGCCGCCCTGCAGATAGAAAGCGCGGCCCGCCAGCAGCGTGAACGCGCAGAACAGCAGGAACAGCAACAGCATCGAACGCCAGCGCGGCAGCTTGACGGCGAGAAGCGGCGTGGCGTTGAACGCGACGCGTTCGCCGCCGCGCGCCGCGCGCGCGCCGGCCCGCGTCGTCGCGCCGCTGCGCCAGGCGGGTGGCTGCTTCATCGGGCCGCTCCGGTCTGCGCCGCCACGCCCTCGCCGGCGGGCAGGAATACGGTGCGAGCGGCGTCGACTGGGCGAAGCCCCAGGCCGCGCGCGGCGGCCTCGACGGCGGCCGGCTGCGAAGCGCGCCCCAGCTCGACGCGCAGACGATTGCCCTCGGCCTCGAGCGCTTTCGACTGCTGCCGGGCGCGCTCCAGATCGACGAACAGGCTGCGCGCGAGGTGCTGCGCGGTCACGAGCGACAGGCCGCTCGCAACGAGCAGCGCGGCAACCAGCAGCAGCGCGCCGCGGCCGATCACGCCGGCCTCCGCAGCGGCGCGGCGGTGCGCTCGCCGACCCGCATCACGGCCGAGCGCGCGCGCGGGTTCGCCGCGACCTCGGCGTCGTCCGGCACGACCTTGCCGAGCGCGCGCAGGGTCGGCGGCGGCAGCTCCGAGGCGCGCAACGGCACGCGCGAATCGAGCGCGCGTTCCGGATGCGCGTGCGCCTCGATGAACCGCTTCACGAGCCGGTCCTCGAGGGAATGGAAGCTCACCGCGACCAGCCGCGCGCCGGCCGCAAGCACGTCGATCGTCTGTTCGAGCGCTAGCGCCAATTCTTCAAGCTCTTGATTGACGTGAATCCGTACAGCCTGAAAAGTCCGCGTGGCCGGATGCTGGGACGCGTCCCGGCGGCTCTTGACGGGGATCGCGTCCGCCACGACAGCGGCAAGGTCTGCGGTTCGGGTGATCGGCCGCCCAGCCTCGCGGCGAGCCACAATCGCCTTTGCAATCGGTACAGCAAACCGTTCCTCGCCATAGTCACGGATCACCCGCGTCAGTTCTTCAACCGTTGCCCGCGCCAGCCACTGCGCCGCCGTTTCGCCGCGCGTCGTGTCCATTCGCATGTCCAGCGGGCCGTCGCCGCGCAGCGAGAAGCCGCGCTGCGGATCGTCGATCTGCGGCGACGACACGCCCAAGTCGAACAGCACGCCTTGCACCTGATCGATCGCAAGCGCATGCAACCGCTCGCGCAAGCCCGAGAACGCCGCGCCGACGAACGTGAAGCGCGCATCGCCGATCGCGGAGGCCGCGTGCCGGGCGGCCGGATCGCGATCGAAGGCAACGAGCCGGCCTGTCGGCGACAGCCGCGCCAGGATCGCGCGGGCGTGCCCGCCGCGACCGAAGGTCGCGTCCACGTACGTTCCGGTGGGATCCGTCACCAGCGCTTCGACCGCTGCCGCGGGAAGAACGGTGCGATGCCCGGATGAAGTGATCGTGAAGGGCAACGGCATCCACGATCAGAAGATGAAACGCTTGAACGCTTCCGGAACGCCGGCTTCGAGCGCGGCCTTTTCCTGCTCGGCGCGCGCTGCCGCATCCCAGAGTTCGAGCCTGTTCTCCAGCCCGATCAACACCACGTCGCGTTCGAGTCCGGCAACCGCTCGTAGTTCGGCCGGAATCAGCACGCGGCCGGCGCTGTCCAGTTCAAGGCTACGCGCACTGCCGACGATGATCCGGACCCATTCGCGCGCCTCGAAGGGCATCTGCGCGAGCTCGGCGCGCTTGGCCTCCCACACGGGCCGGGGATACACGACGAGGCAGCGATCCGGGTGCCGCGTGAGCGTGATGCGGCCTTCGTACTGCGCAACCAGCGTTTCGCGATGGCGCGCGGGCATCGACAGCCTGCCCTTGTCGTCCAACGTGAGTGTCGCCGCCCCCTCGAACACGCGCGCCTCGTAGTGATCGTGGATCGCCGCAGACTTGCGCTGGCTTCATCGTTGCAACGCAAGCAACTGCTAACTAATCCACTTTTTTCCACTTTGTCCCACCACCGCGGCACTCTAGAGCAAGCGCCGTGAGGGGTCAAGCGAATAAAGCGGCAGTTTTCCCAATGACGACAACGACTTAGGTGCCTGGCGAACGAACTTCGTCGACGAAATATGTTTGCGAATGAAGGAGATAGGAAGTGAAATGAAAGTCGAACGTCAAAACCCGGCAGAATCCCCCGGCCGTGGGCGTGCGCCGGACGCCGGCCACGGCGAAGCGTCACCCTGAATCCGGCAATTGAACCCGCGGCGGCGAGCGTGCCGGTCGCCCCCGGATCGAGTCCGTGGCGGCGAGGAAGCAAGGTCTGCGCATGCGACGAGACGTGACGACGCCAGCGAGCGCACCCGCCGTGCGATGCCGTGGGTCGCGAACTTACGCGACGCGCCGGCCACGTCGATCGAGTCGGCAACCCTCGCCAGCGGCAAGCCGCGTCGCGACACCGCGAGCGATCAACGACCGGATCAGGGTCGCGGCCAGAAGTGCAAAGCCCGCCTGTAAGCCGGATTCTGTGCGCGACGCGGGCAGCGTCGCGTGGCGATCATTCCTCTGGGCCCGTCATCGCTGGCGGGCTCGAGCCACCTACCCGCGACCTACCCGAGCAGGGTCGCTGGTCGCCTATTTGGTGTTGCTCCGCGTAGAGATTGCCCGTTTCACCCGAACTGAATCGGCTCGTCTCTGTTGCTCTGATCCTCACCTCACGGTGGGCAGGTGTTACCTGCTACGCCGCTCTGCGGAGTCCGGACTTTCCTCCGGCAGACGGGGTCTGCCGGCGATCGCCCGGCGGGCTTTGCAGCGGCGAATGTAGAGGCGAACGCGCGCCGGAACAAGTCGTAGCGTCAAACCCGGTGCGCGATGCCGCCGAACTCGGCGAGCCGGCTGAGGAGCCGTTCGGCGATGCGGCCAACAGGCAGCACTTCGTCGACCGCACCGAGCGCGATCGCCTCCTTAGGCATGCCGAAGACGACGCAACTCGCCTCGTCCTGCGCGATCGTGAAGCCACCGGCGCGCTTCATTTCGAGCATCGCAGCCGCGCCGTCCCTGCCCATGCCGGTCAGCATCACGCCCAACGCATTCGGACCGGCGTTGGCCGCGACCGATCGGAACAGCACCTCGACGGAAGGACGATGCCGGTTGACGGGTTCTCCGTCGTCGATCGCCACGACGTAGTTCGAACCGCTGCGCGCCAGGCGCATGTGGCGGCCGCCCGGCGCGATGTACGCGTGCCCGGGCAGCACGCGCTCGCCGTCGTCGGCCTCGCTGACCATGATCCGGCACAGCGAGTCGAGTCGCTGCGCGAAGCTCTTGGTGAATCCGGGCGGCATGTGCTGCGTGATCAGCACCGCCGGGGAGTCGGCGGGCAGACGCGTGAGCACCTCGCGGATCGCTTCGGTGCCGCCGGTCGACGCGCCGATCGCGATCAGCTTTTCGGTCGACAGTCGCGAGTAGCTCGCCGGCCGCGCCTTGCCGCCGACGTGCCCCTGCGACGCCTGCGCCCGGGGCGGGACTGCACGGCGGTGCAGCTTGGCTTGCGCGGCCGCGCGGATGCGGTCGGTGATCTCGCGCGCCAGCTCCTGCATGCCGCTCGCGATGCCGATCCTGGGCTTGGCGACGACGTCGACCGCACCCAGCTCGAGCGCGCGCAGCGTCACCTCCGCGCCGCGTTCGGTCAGCGTCGACACCATGACGACCGGCATCGGCCGCAGGCGCATCAGCCGCTCGAGGAAGTCGAGTCCGTCCATCTTGGGCATCTCGACGTCGAGCGTCAGCACGTCCGGGTTCAGCGCGCGGATCATCTCGCGCGCGGCCAGCGGATCGGGTGCGGCGCCGATCGCCTCCATGTCGGGCTCGCGGTTGATGATCTCGGTCAGCACACTGCGGACCAGCGCCGAGTCGTCGACGATGAGCACGCGCGTCTTGGTCATCGGGCAATCAGAACAATTCGACGTCGCCGCCGACGCGCGCGGCGGCCAGCCTGGCGTCGTACTGCTGCTCGGCGGCCACCAGCGCTGCATCGACCTGCGCGAGCTTCTTGCACAGCGCGCGGCCGGTGGCCGGGAAAAACGCCACGCGGCGCGGATGCACGTCGAGCAGATCGCGCGCGCCGATGCGGATGCCTTCGGTGCGCAGGAACCGCTCGACGAACTGCGCGTTACGTTCGCCGATGTTGATCGTCGTCATGTTGCGCAGGACCTGCCCGCCGCCGAAGATCTTCGCCTCGAAGTTGGCCTTGCGGCCGCCGCGCTTGATCAACGCGTTGATCAACTGTTCCATCGCGAACACGCCGTAGCGGCCGGCAAGGCCACCCGGGTCTGCGTCCCTTCCACCCTCGTCGCCCGGCAGCATGAAGTGGTTCATGCCGCCGATGCGCGCGCATCGGTCCCAGATGCACGCCGCCACGCAGGAGCCGAGGACCGTCGTGATGACGATGTCCTCGCCGGAAACGAAGAACTCGCCGGGCAGGACTTTCACGCCATTGCGGCCGAAGTCGCGCTCGTAAAGCACCGTTCGCGCTTCGCCCGCAACTCCGCTGAACCGCGGCCCGCTCATCGCAGTCTCTCGTACACCGTCTTTCCGCGCAGCGCGAACCATTCGCGACAATCGGTGAAGTTCTCGGAGTGGCCGACGAACAGCAGTCCGCCGGGCCTGAGCGCCTGCGCGATGCGCGCGAGCACGCGGCGCTGCGTCGGCTTGTCGAAATAGATCATCACGTTGCGGCAGAACACGACGTCGACCAGCGGCGCGAAGCCGCGCACCGCCGGCCACGTCTCGTCGAGCAGGTTCAACTGCGCGAACTCGACGAGCCGAGCAACTTCCGGCCGCACGCGCACCATGCCTTCGTTCGATCCGCGCCCGCGCAGGAAGAAGCGCCGCAGGCGCGCCTCGCCGCACTGCTGCGCCGAATCGAGGCGATAGACGCCGGCGCGGCCGGTCGCCAGCACGTGCGTGTCGATGTCGGTGGCGAGCAGTCGCGCAGAAGTGCCCTCGCCGAGCGCCTCGATCATCGTCATCGCGATCGAATAGGGCTCTTCGCCGGTCGAAGCCGCCGCGCACCACAGCCGCGCCCCGTCGCCTGTCCTGCGAGAAGCCGGAGCGCCGCGCGTGCGCAGGAAGTCCGCGAGCAGCGGAAAATGGTGCGGCTCCCGGAAGAACGACGTGAGATTCGTCGTCAGCGCGTTGATGAACAGTTGCTGCTCCCGCGCGGCAAAAGCGCGATCGTGTTCGAGACGGTCGAGGTACGCGCCGAAGGATTCGATGCCGAGCGCGCGCAGCCGGCGCGACAGCCGGCTGTAGACCATGTTGCGCTTCGTGTCGCCGAGGTTGATGCCGGCGCGGTCGTAGATGAGCCGGCGCACGCGCTCGAAGTCCTGCGGCGCGAAGTCGTACTCGCGGACCGCGCCGTCCGCGGCCAACGACGCCCGCACCGCTTCGCTGAACGCGTCACGCGCGCCCATCGTCGTCTTTCCGGTCGCAGTGCGTGCGTTTGCGCCGTCCGCACTCCGCCGGCGTCTGCTCCGGCATCGCCGGCATCAGAACTCTTCCCAGTCGCCGTCGTCGCGCTTCGGCAGCGGTCGTTCGACCTTGGGCGGCACGGCCCTTTGCCCGTTCCCCGTCGTGCGGCTGGCTGCCTGCGCTCTGGCAATCGTCGCGCGCGCTTCTTGCTGGCTCAGTTTGAAGATCGCCACCGCCTCGGCCAGCCGGTCTGCCTGCTCGCGCAGGCTTTCGGCCGCTGCCGCGCTTTGTTCAACCAGCGCGGCATTCTGTTGCGTCATCCGATCGAGCTGGTTCACAGTCTGGTTGACCTGACTGATGCCGCTGCTTTGCTCCAGCGTCGCACTCGTGATCTCCCCGATCAGGTCGGTCACCCGTTTCACCTGCAACACGATGTCGTCCATCGTGCGCCCGGCCTCCGACACCTGCTTTGATCCGGCCTCGACCTTTTCGACGCTGTCATTGATCAGACTCTTGATCTCGCGCGCCGCCTGCGCGCTGCGTTGCGCCAGGTTGCGCACTTCGCCGGCCACCACCGCAAAGCCTCGACCCTGCTCGCCCGCGCGCGCAGCCTCGACCGCGGCGTTCAGCGCCAGGATGTTGGTCTGGAAAGCGATGCCGTCGATCACCGCGATGATCTCGGCAATCTTGCGGCTCGCGGCGCTGATGCCTTCCATCGTGGCGACGACCTGGCCGACGACCGCGCCACCGCGCTCCGCGACTTCGCTCGCCGCGGCGGCGAGCTGATTGGCCTGCCGCGCGGCGTCGGCGTTCTGCTTGACGGTCGCGGTGAGCTGCTCGATCGACGCGGCCGTCTGCTGCAGATTGCTCGCCTGCTGCTCGGTTCGGCTGGACAGGTCCTGGTTGCCGACGACGATCTCGCCGGAGGCCGTACGGATCTGCTCGGTCGCGTTGCGGATCTGCGCGGCGACCTCCTGCAGCTTCTCGACCATCCGCTTCATGCCGTGCAACACGCTGTCGTCGTCTCCCGGCGCGAGATCGATGTGGGCCGTCAGATCGCCGGATGCCACGCGCGCCGCGACTTCAGCGACGGCCTGCGGCTCGCCGCCGATCTGACGGACGACTCGCCGTGCCGCCCACGCCAGCACGAGCGCGACGAACAATGCAACCGCCGCCATCGAAACGCCGACGACCAGCACCGCCGTGTTGCGCAGCGCCATCGCCCCGTCGGTGCGATAGGCGATCCTGACCTTTCCGAGCGCGTTGCCGCTGGCATCCGCGATCTTGTGCTCCAGCACCAGCAGGCCGTCGAACGACGCCGGCGCCTTCGACACGTCTGCCGTCAGCGACTTGCCGTTGGCGTCGAAGATTTCGGCGTAGACGAGTTCCGGATCCTTGCCGAGCTGCTTGACCAGGTTGCCCAGCGCGGTCAGGTCGAAATTGGTCACGTAAGGCACGCTGGTGCCGGCCACCAGCGCTGCGGTCGCCTCCGCGGCCTGGCGCTCGTGGTCCTGCATCTGCGTGGACAGCACTCGCACGGTCACCGCGGCAGCGATGATCGCCGCCGCCAGTTGCACCGCGACGGTGGGCACCAGCAGTTGTTTGAAGAGCGAATCGAGGCGCATGTCTGTGTTCCGTCGTTTGCGCGCGAATGTGCCGCGCTTACCGGATCCGGGTCTGCGGAACCGCTTTGCCGCCCTTGACCTCCGTCAGATAGACGGCCTTCGAACCCTGGTGGTTGGTGGCGGAAAAGGCGACCTTCATGCCGCCCAAATCCACGTTCAGGCCTTCCAGCGCGGCGGTCAGCCCGGCGCGCGTCGGATTGGGGCCGGCTTTCTTCAGCGCCTCGACCAATACCGCCGCGTCGACGTAGCCCTCGAGCGACGTGTAGCCGACGTTGACGCCTTTCATGTCGGCCAGATAGTCCTTGACGATCGGCACGCCGGCGTCCTGCGGCGACGGCATCACCTGCGTGATGTAGACGCCATCGCCGTCGGCGCCTGCCTCGGCGATGAAGTTCTCGGTGCCGATGAAGGACACGGTCAGGAAGCGCGCGTTGACGCCCGCGGCCTTCGCCTTCTTGACCACGGCCGCCAGTTGCCTGTAGGTGCCGACGAAGACGATCGCCTCCGGCGCCGCCAGCTTCATCGCCGCCACGCCCTCGTCGACCTCCATCGTGTTGCGTTTGAAGCGCGTCTCGGCGTGGATCTTCATGTCGCGCTTGAACAGCGCGCGCGCGACGCCGCCCTTGACGGCCTCGCCGAACGCGTCGTCCTGCATGAACATCGCGATCCGCTTGACGCCGACGTCGCTGGTCAGGCGCTCGACCATCGCCGCGGTCTCGTCGAAGTACGACGCGCGAACGTTGAAGACCCATTTGTTGACCGGATTGCGCAGGAACTCGGCGCCGGTGAACGGGAACAGGTAAGGCACCTGCGCCCGCGAAGCGATCGGCACCGCCGCGCTCGACGTCGGCGTGCCGACGTAGCCGAACAGCGCGAAAACTTTGTCGGTGCCGATCAGCGCCTCGGTATTGGCAGCGCAGCGCGCGGGCTCGTAGCCGTCGTCCTTGCTGACGAGCACGATCCTGCGCCCGTGCACGCCGCCGGCCGCGTTGACCTTTGCGAAGTAGGCCTCGGCCCCCGCCTTCAGCTGGGTGCCGAGCCCGGACGCCGGCCCGCTCAGCGCGTTGCTCATGCCGATGCGGATTTCGCCGGCGGCGACGCCGTCTTCGGCACGCGCACCGCGCGCGGTCAACGCCAGGCCCAGCGCGAGGGTTGTGGCAATGCCCTGGCGCCTGTTCATCCTAGTCTGCAGCATTCGATCACTCCCTGAAAAGTTCGATGCGAAGGCATAAGACGCGCCTGCCGGACGGCACCGCCGTCATCGGGCCGTCGCTTGGTCCATCAGTGCCATGTCGGCGCTCGACATCAGCCGCTCGATGTCGAGCAGGATCAACATCCGCTCGGATTCGCCCTGCTTCACCGAGGCGAGCCCCGTGATGCAGCTCGCATCTACAGCCGCGCCGAACTGCGGCGCCGCGTGGATCTGTCCGGCATCCAGCTCGAGCACGTCGCTGACCGAATCGACCACCGCCCCTACGACGCGCCCGGCCACGTTCAGGATGATCGTCACCGTGAAAGCGTCGCGCCGGGCCTCGGCGAGCGCGAACTTCACCCGCAGATCGACGACCGGAACGATCACGCCGCGCAGGTTGATCACCCCCAGAATGTGCGCCGGCGCGTTGGCGATGCGCGTGACCGCGTCGAAACCGCGGATTTCCTGCACCTTGAGGATGTCGATTGCGTACTCCTCCGCACCGAGACGGAAAGTCAGGTACTCGCGATTGCCCGCAGCAGCGGCAACGGCGTTCGTTTCGAGGCCGGTCAGTGCACTCATGTCGATGCTCCCGTGTTGATTCGGTGTTCAGTGCCGCGCGCGCCTGACGAGGCTCGCGACGTCGATGATCAGCGCCACGCGCCCGTCGCCGAGGATCGTCGCCCCGGACACGCCCTGAACGCGGCGGTAGTTCGCCTCGAGGTTCTTGACGACGACCTGGTGCTGGCCGATCAGTTCGTCGACCAGCAATGCGACTCGCTGGCCTTCGGCTTCGACGACGACGACGATCCCCGCGCCGCGCGCATCACCAAAGCGCGGCACCGCGAAGACCTCGTCGAGCGGGACGACCGGCAGGAACTGCTCGCGCACCTTGACTACCCGGCCGCTGCCGGCGATCGACTGGAGCGCGACGTCCTCGACCCGGAACGACTCGACGACCGACGCCAGCGGCACGATGTAGATTTCGTCGCCCACGCCGATCGACATGCCGTCCATGATCGCCAGCGTCAGCGGAAGCCGTACTGAAACACGCGTGCCGTAACCCTCGGCCGAGTCGAGTTCGACCGTGCCGCCGAGCGCGGCGATGTTCTTGCGCACGACGTCCATGCCGACGCCGCGGCCCGAGACGTCGCTCAGCTGATCGGCCGTCGAGAATCCGGGGGCCCAGATCAGCGCCCAGACTTCCTGGTCGGTCATGTCGTCGCGCACGGGAATGCCGCGCTCGCGCGCCTTGGCGAGGATCCGATCGCGCTTCAGCCCTGCGCCGTCGTCGCGCACCTCGATCAGGATCGATCCGCCCTGATGCACCGCCGACAGCGTGATGCGCCCGGTCGGCGGCTTGCCCGCTGCGACACGCGCCGCCGGCGTTTCGATGCCGTGGTCGGCGCTGTTGCGGACCAGATGCGTCAGCGGGTCGATGATCTTCTCGATCAGCCCTTTGTCGAGCTCGGTTGCTTCGCCGACGGTGTTCAGTTCGATCTGCTTGCCAAGCCTGGCCGCCAGATCGCGGAGCATGCGCGGAAAACGGCTGAAGACGAACGCCATCGGGATCATGCGGATGCTCATCACGGCATCCTGCAGCAGGCGCGTGTTGCGCTCGAGGTCGGCCACGCCCGAAAGCAGTGCCTGGTGCTGCACCGGATCGAGCTGCCTGGCCTGTTGCGTCAGCATCGCCTGCGTGATCACGAGTTCGCCGACCAGATTGATCAGCTGATCGACCTTCTCGACCGATACCCTGAGCGTCGTCGATTCGGGCGTGGCGCCGCTCGCGGGTTTCTCGCTCTTCTTCGCGTCCGCAGGCGCCGCTGCAACCGCCTTCGCCGCTGGAAGCGACGCCGGATCGACGAAGAAGCCGTAGCCCGGATCGTCGGCTCGCTTCGCGGCGGGCGGCTCGTTCGCGCGGCCATCCGCCGCGTCGATCCGCGCCGCTTCCGCGAATTCCGAGATCCGGATTTGATCTTTGCCGACATGAAACGAGAACAGTTCGACCAGCTCGCTGTCCGGCGACGACGTTTCGACGCGGAACTCGCGGTAGCCGTCGGCGGACAGTGCGCCGCCGTCCAGCGCGGCGATCGATCCCAGCGTCGGAATGTCGCGGAACAGTTCGGCAAGGCTGTCGGCGACCGCTCCGTCGTTGAGTGGACCGATTCGCACGTGCAGCCGGCGCAGGCCGGTGTCGGCTGCGAGCTTCTCGCCGGCGGCAAGCTTCCTGATTCGTGCGATCAGATCGGTCGCATCCGGACTGTCCTGCGCCGCACCCTGGTGGCGGGCGAGCTGCGCGCGCAAGACGTCGCCGGCTTCCAGCAGCACGTCGATCATGTCGCGCCGCAGTTGCAGCTCGTGCTTCCGCAGCCGGTCGAGCAGCGTTTCCAGCTCGTGCGTCAGTTCGGCGACTTCGGAGAAGCCGAAGGTCGCCGCGCCGCCCTTGATCGAGTGCGCGACCCGGAAGACCGCGTTCAGTTCTTCGTCGCCGGCGGCGTCGACGTCGATCGCCAGCAGCAGCGTCTCCATGTTCGCCAGGTTCTCGGCGGCCTCCTCGAAGAAGACGCCGTAGAACTGCGTCAGGTCGAAGCCGCCGCTTTGCAAACCCTGGTTGCTTACCTCGCCCATGACTTCGCTTTCTTTCGTTCCAGTGGACGCGTGCCGACTGCCCGGCGCGCGGCCGCCGTGTTCGCGTCGCACCGGAACATGGCAGCGCCGTCCGTGCGCGGCGCCGCGCCTGCGCTCGATACGTTGCGGGGCCGCATCGCGGTCAGCGCTACGATCAGCGAATCACCTTGCCGATGACTTCGAGCAGCTTGCCCGGATCGAAGGGCTTGACGAGCCAGCCGGTCGCGCCCGCCGCGCGACCCTTGGCCTTCATCTCGTCGCTCGACTCGGTGGTCAGGATCAGGATCGGCGTAAGGCTGTACGACGGCAGCGCGCGCAGGGTCTTGACCAGCGTGATGCCGTCCATCCCCGGCATGTTCTGATCGGTCAGCACCAGGTCGACTTGCGTTGCCCTCGCCTTCTGATAGGCCTCCTGGCCGTCGGCCGCCTCGATGACGTTGTATCCGGCGCCTTTCAGCGTGAAGGCAACCATCTGGCGCATCGACGCCGAATCGTCTACCGCGAGAATCGAGTGCATCGTCAGTACTCCCGTTGAATCCGGCCCGGTCCCGTCAGAACAGGTCGACCGAGCCCGCGCCCAAGCCGGCCTGCCGCACCGGCTGCATCCGCGTCGTCGCCAGCAGCGGGTCGGCCTCGCGGTGCGACAACGCGGCGAGCGCGCCCTGTAGCACCGCGAGACGCCGCTGCGCATGCTGCGTGAGCTGTGTGGCCAGGTCCTGGAACTGCAGCGCGGTCACCGCGGCCGCCACCGCCTGCTCGACGCGCCGCCGGTTCGGTTCACCGCCCACGGTCCGCGGGACGGTTTCGCCGATGACCGCGAAGCTCGCCGCGAGCCGATCGCCCGCCTCGGCGATCAGCGCCTTCAGGCGCTCCAGGTCCGCCGCGATCGCCGCGCACTCGCGCGCGGCCGCGTCTTGCATGCCCGCCTTCGCAATGTGAGCGTCCATCATCAAACGGGAGGTCATCCGACACGTCCGCCGGTGCGTGGTCGCCGCCGCGCGAGCGGCGGACGCGCCCCGCAACGACGCGTGCAGAGTGTCGAGCAGCAACCCGCCCGAAGAACGCGCGATAAGGGCTTCGAATCGCTCGCTTACCGCGCAAGGGCCGCGCTCAAGTTTGCGCAGCGCGTTTGGCAGACTTCCGACATGCGCGTGCCCCCACGAACCCGCTCAGACCGGTGCGGATTTGCGCCACAATCCGGTTTGCGGGCCAGTGGGCAGCGGGACGAATGAACGCCGTCGAGATCACGCCGATTCAGCTTCTCGTCGTCGAGGACTCCGAACTCGACTTCGAGCTTTTGCTCGCGATTCTGCTGCGCGACGGGCTGCGCGTGCGCGCCACACGTGTGGAGGACGAAGCCGGCATGCTCGAAGCCTTCGCGCGCGGCCGCATCGACGCCGTCGTCACCGACCACAACCTGCCCCGCTTCGACTCGTTTGCCTCGCTGAAGGTGGCCAAGTCGGTCGACGAGAACCTTCCGGTGATCGTCGTCTCGGGCGAGATGTCCGAAGAACTCGCGGTGGCCGCGCTGCACGCGGGCGCCGACGACTTCATCCTGAAGTCGCGCATGTTCCGGCTGGCGCCGGCACTGAAGCGCAGCCTGCAGGCCGCCGAGGCGCGCCGCGACCGCCGCCTGCAGGCGGCGCAACTGGCCGAAAGCGCGGCCAAGCTGCGCGAGCTTGCGCAGCACCTCGAGCGCGTCAAGGAAGAGGAGCGCCGCGCGATCGCGCGCGAGATCCACGACGACATCGGCACGACGCTGACCGCGCTGAAGTTCGAGCTGGCGCGGCTGGCGCGCGATCTGCAGGGCCGCTCGTCGGCCGCGCCGCGCATCAACGCGATGAACGAGCTGCTCGCCCACGCGGTGGCAGCCAGCCACCGGATCCAGCACAACCTGCGCCCGCCGGTGCTCGACGCGGGACTGGTCGCCGCACTGGACTGGCTGGTCAAGGGTTTCGTCGAGCGCACCGGCGTGCCGACGAGCTTCGAGTCGAACCGCGAGGAGCTCGATCTGGACCCGATGCGTGCCGCGGCGTTGTACCGGGTGGCGCAGGAGTCGCTCGCCAACGTCGCCAAGCACGCGCAGGCGAAGCGCGTATCGGTGCAGCTTTTCGCCGCGGCCGACGAAGTCACGCTCGAGATCGCCGACGACGGTGTCGGTTTCGACGCGAGCGGGCTCGGCAACACGCCCGGTTTCGGCGTGCGCAGTCTCATCGAGCGCGCGCGCGGCTTCGGCGGCTGGGCCGAGGTCAATTCGGCGCCGGGGCGCGGGACCACCGTGATGTTTTCGATTCCGCCCGGCGAGCCGGCCGACGGTGCAGCGGCCGCGCCGCCTGCGCACGTCGACGCGTCGGCCGATGCGGGCCGCAACCCGCTGGGCGCAGTTCAGGAGCGAGGGGGATGACGGTCAAAACCATCGTCGTCGACGACCATGCGATCGTCCGTCGCGGCATCGTTCAGATCCTGTCGGAGCATCCCGAGGTGACCGTCGTTGCCGAAGCGGGCAACTACGGCGAGCTGCGCAATCAGCTTCGCGCACACCCGGATACCGAGCTTCTGGTCATGGACGTCGGGCTGCCCGGGAAAAACGGCATCGACATCCTGAAGTCGCTGCGCGAGGAAAACGCCAAGCTCAAGGTCCTGATGGTCAGTATGTATCCGGAGGACCAGTACGCGGTCCGCGCATTCCGTGCCGGCGCATCGGGTTATCTGAACAAGGCGAGCGCGCCGGAGAAACTGATCGAGGCGGTCAACCAGGTCATCGCCGGCCGCAAGTACGTCACGCCCGAAATCGCGCAGGCGCTGATCGAAAACCTGAACGCGCCCGAGCAAGGCGCGGCGCACGACCGGCTGTCCGACCGCGAATTCCAGACGCTGAAGCTGATCGCCTCCGGCAAGCGCCTGTCCGACATCGCCGAGGAACTCGCGTTGAGCCCGAAGACCGTCAGCGTCTACCGCGCGCGCATCCTCGAAAAGATGGGGATGAGCAACAACGCGGAACTCACCCACTACGCGATCAAGCACGGGCTCGTCGAGTAGCGAACCGCCCTGTCGATCGCGCAAGCGGATCGACGCGCAGTGCGACCGGACGATCGAGCAATACGAATCGTCGCGACACGACAAACCGCCTGGCGCTCGCATCCGTCGCCGCTTGTCATTCCGAGCCGCCACGCCGCCACATTGTCATTCCGAGCCGCAGGCGAGGAATCTCCGCCGCGCGCCAAAACCGAGATCCCTCGCGTTCGCTCGGGATGACGAGCCGGCGTCATTCCCCCGGCTTGGCTTCGCCATTTGGAGCCGCAACGACGCTCTTGTCATTCCGAGCCGCAGGCGAGGAATCTCCCCGCGCGCCAAAACCGAGATCCCTCGCGTCTGATCGGGATGACGATCCAGCTTTCTTCCCCCGGCTTGGCTTCGCCATTTGGAGCCGCATCGCCGCTCTTGTCATTCGAAGCCGCAAGCGAGGAATCTCCACCGCTCGCAACGCCGAGATCCCTCGCGTTCGCTCGGGATGACGATGGGGAGTCATTCCAAACCCAAGGCGAGGAATTTCCGCCGCGCGCAACGCCCGGATCCCTTGCGTTGCTCGGGATGACAGAACCGGTGCCCGTACGGGCGACGCGAACTTGCAGGGTTCGCGGTGTCACGCGCTTGCGTAATCATCAGTCCGCCCGCACGACCCGGTTCTTCCCGGCGCGCTTGGCCTCGTACAGCGCGTGGTCGGCGCGTCGGATCATCTCCTCGAGCGATTCACCGGTGCGCCATTGAACGGCGCCGGCGGAGAAGGTGAGCGGCCATGTGCGGCCCTCGAACTGGAAGCCGCGCTTGGCCAGCTCCCGCTGCAAGCGTTCCGCCGCCGCTGCGGCTTCCGCCACCTCGGTGGCGGGCAACAGCAGCGCGAACTCCTCGCCGCCCAGCCGTGCGATGAAGTCGGTCGGCCGAACGGTCGCCTGCATCAACGAAGCCACGTGGATCAGCGCGCGGTCGCCGGCCAAGTGTCCGAGCGAGTCGTTGAGCTTCTTGAAGTCATCCAGGTCGAGCATCACGAAGCCGAGGGCGCTGCCGTAGCGCGTTGCGCGCGCCGTCTCGACGCGGAACGCCTCCTCGAGTCCGCGCCGGTTCAGCGCGAAGGTCAGCGGATCCTTCTGCACCAGCGCCGAGACCTGCGTCAGCTCGCGTTCGAGCTGCTGCACGCGCGCTTCGTAGGTCTCGACCTTCCTGCGCGCCGCGGCCAGTTCCTCGCGCGACTGCTGGATGTCGGTGCGGACGATCTGCGTTTCGACGAGCAATCCCTGGACGACCGCCGACAGCGTCGCGAAGTCGCTCGCGCCCTCGAGCTGCTTCTGGTAGCCGCCGACCTGCTCGTAGAACCTGCCGGTGCTGTTCGACATCGAGCCGATGCGCTCGACGAGCGTGGCGAGCATCTCCTTCAGTGCGAACTTGGCCTCCTGCAGGCTGCGGCGCGCGTTCGCCTGCTGGGCGATGATCTGCGCGAGCCGCGCCTCGGCCTGTTCCAGCGCGGCCGAACGCATCGGCCCGCCGAGCAGCGCGCGGATCGGCTCGAGCTGCCCCGCGAGCCAAGCCTCTTCGGGCGTCAGGCTCTTCATGTTGTCGCACAGCAGCGCCAGCAGCCGCTGCAGCCCTTCGCGGATCTTGTGCTCTTCGGCGATCTGACGGTCGATCTCGCGCACCGCGTCGGTGAAGCGCGTGACCAGCCGGTCGATCTCGTCGGGCGCGACCCTGCCGCTGTGCCGCTCGGCGTAGGCGCGCAGCTTCGCCGCCGCCGGCGTGCCCTCGCCGCACGACTGCTCGAGCAGACGCATCGAACGCAGCGCGACCTGCCGCCAGGCGTCGGCCTCGGCGCGCGCCAATGCGGCTTCGGTCTGCGAATCGCCGCCTGCGCGCGCCGCTTGCGCCGACGGCGACACGGTCGGCGGCCCCCCTTGTGTCGTCGCCGCCAGCGGATCCGCGAGCTCGTCGCGCGCACCGGGCAGCGATGCGAGCGCGGGTCCCCAGCTTTCCATCAGCCGCTGCAGCCGCTCGAGTGCGACGTCGGGCGCGTCGGCAGCGGCGTCCACGACGCGCATGACGGCCTCGAGCTTGCGTGCGCGCGTCCAGCCGGCGTGCAGCGCATCGGCCTGGCGCAGCAGGGCGACCGCGGTCTGCGGCCAGTTGCCGGCCGCCGCGCCCGGACGGCGTTCGAGCGCCCGGTCGATCGCATCGCGCACGGCCGCCCAGTCGTGCTTTTGCGCGCGGTCCAACGCCGCATGGGCTTCCTGCGAGCCGATCCGGTTGGTGCGCACCAGATCCTTCAGCACGTCCCTGATCACGGCCGCGGCGGACGCCCCCGCCGGGCGCCCGCCCGCCAGCTCGTAATACACGTCGGCGAACGTCTCGGGCGTCGGAATGATTTTGCGGTCGGCCAGCGTCTTCAACGCGCGGCGCGCGATCTCGGCCTGGCTGGGTTTGTTCGCCTGGGGCATGTCGTTCATGTTCATCTCAGGCCTCGCAACCGAGAATACCCTGGCCGCCGCCGAGTGCAGCGTCCCCCGTCCCGCGACGTGTCGCATCCGAAGGCGTATCGGCCGCCTCGGTCGCGCCCGCGCCCGGCGCGCCGTGCGCGGGTGCTGCCGGCGCGACGCACCCGCCGGGATCGCATCCGCCGTTGCGCAGCCACTCGGCGAATTCGTCCGCCGGCATCGCCGGGGCGAACAGCCAGCCCTGCATCAGCCGGCAGCCCTTGCCGACGAGACGCTGCATCTGCGCACGCGTCTCGACGCCTTCGGCGACCACCTGCAGCCCAAGGCTGCGGGCGAGCGCGATGATGGCCGCGACGATCGCCGCGTCATCGTCGCTCGACTCCAGCTCCCGGACGAACGAGCGGTCGATCTTCAGCGTGTCGATCGGCAGCCGTTTCAGGTACGCGAGCGACGAATAGCCGGTGCCGAAGTCGTCGATCGAGATCGACACGCCGATCTGCTTGAGCGCCTGCAGCAACGGCAGTGCGCTCGCGAGGTTGTGCATCAGCACGGTCTCGGTCAGTTCCAGCTCGATCATCCGTGCCGGCAGTCCGCTCGCCGCGAGCGCACGCTGCACGGGGGCGACCAGGTCGGCGCGCTGCACGTGGCGGCTCGAGATGTTGATCGACACCGGCACCGGTGCGATGCCCGCCGCGCGCCAGGCGGCGATCTCGCGGCACACCTCGGCGATCGCCCACTCGGTGATCGGCACGATCAGACCGGTCTCCTCCGCGAGCGCGATGAACTCGACGGGCGCGACCAGCTCGGCGCCGCGCTTCCAGCGCATCAGCGCCTCGGCGCCGACGACGGCGCCGCTGGTCGCATCGACCTTCGGCTGGTAGTGAAGTACGAGCTCGTTGCGCTCCAGCGCGCGGTGCAGCGCCGTCTCGAGCCGCCAACGCTCCGCCGTCCCCGCGGCATTCATCGCATCGTCGAAGATCCGCCAGCCGTTGCGGCCCGCGTCCTTGACCGCGTACATCGCGATGTCGGCCTTGCGCATCAGCGTTTCCACGTCGCCGCCGTGCTGCGGGAACAGCGCCACGCCGATGGACGCCGTGATGAACACCTCGTGCCCGCCGCAGTCGATCGGCACGCGCAGCACCTCGAGCAGCCGCGACGCGACGCGTTCGACGACGCCGGCGTCGGCAAGGTCGGCGAGCAGGATCGTGAACTCGTCGCCGCCGAACCGCCCGACGCTGTTGATTGCCTCGCGGCCCGATGTGGGCTCCGCGGTTGCAACACCGGCGGCGCGTGCAACCGTATCGCCTTCGCGCACGGCACCGTACAGCCGCCGTGCGACCTCGCGCAGAAGCTGATCACCGACTTGGTGGCCGAGCGTGTCGTTGATCTGCTTGAAGCGGTCGATGTCGATGAACAGCACCGCGACGTGTGTCCCCGACGCGCGCGCGCGTTCGAGGCTCGCCGCGAACTGGTCGCGGAAGAAGCGCCGGTTCGGCAGCCCGGTCAGACTGTCGAAATTGGCGAGCTGCCGAATCTGGTCCTCGGCCTGCTTGCGCTCGGTGATGTCCTGCAGCACGCCGTGCAGCGCAACGGCGCAGCCCCGGTCGTCGCGGTCGATCTCGGCCTCGACGTGGACCATGCGAATCTGACCGTTGGGCCGGATGATGCGGCATTCGAAGTTCAGCGGGCCGCCGCCGGCGACCGCCTCGCGGAACAGCGACTCGATCCGCGGGCGCTCTTCTTCGAGCACGCGCGTCCACACGAACCAGTCGGCGAGCCCGTCCTCCTGCCGCGTCAGCCCGGTGATCGCGTAGCACTCGTCGGACAGCGTGACCCGGCGACCCTTGATGTCCCACTCCCAGCTGCCGAGCCGCGCGATGCGCTGCGCTTTGCTGAGCTTGGCCTGGCTCTCGGCCAGCTCCTCGCGCATGCGGGCGGCGCGCAGCATGTAACGCAGCCGCTGCGACAGCAGCGTCCACTGGTTCGTGCTCTTGACGAAAAAGTCGGTCGCACCGGCTTCGTACGCGCGCGCGATCGACTCCTCGTCATCGAGCCCGGTCAGCATCAACACCGGCATGTGTTCGCCGCCGGGCAGCTTGCGCAGTCGCTCGCACGTCGCAAAACCGTCGATCTCCGGCATCAGCGCGTCCAGCACGACGACGTGCGGCTGATGCTGCGCGAAGGCCGCGAGCGCCTGCGCCCCGCTCTCCGCTTCGATCACGTTCCACCGCCGCTCGGCAAGCGCCGAGGCGGTCAGCAGCCGTGCCACCGCGTCGTCGTCGACGAGCAGCACGCGCTCGCCTTCGACGCGCTGCCACGCGCCGGGCGCAAGGTTGCGGGTGTCACCGTCCATCGATTCGCCGCCTTCGTGTTCGTCGTGTCATTGCAGTGTGCGTTCGCCGTGCGCTATCGCCTGCAGCGCGCGCACGACGCGCCCGTATTCGTCGCGTGCCGCCGACCAGTCCTGGCGCGCGGTGAGCACGCGGCCGGCGCGCGCGAGCGACTCCAGCGCGGCGCAGTGCCGGGCGAGCCGCGTCGCGCCGAGGTTGGCGCTCGACGACTTCAGCGTATGCACCGCCTGGCGCAGCGCCGGCGCGTCGTCGCGCTCAAGCGCACGCTCGACATCGGCCACGAGCTTCGCCGCCGTGGCCAGATAGGTCGCGATCAGCCGCTCGAGCAGCCGCGCCGCCCCCCTGCGCTCCATGTCGCGAATCCGCTCGATGGCGCTCGTGTCGAGCACGTCGCCTTCACCGTCCGGCGAAGGCACCGCTGCGGCGTCCGGCGAGTCGCTCGAAGCGCCGGGCGCGGCCGCCGAAGCTCGCACCCGCATCGGCTCGCTCTGCGTCTCGGCGATCGGTTCGGGCCGCGGCTCGGTCGTATGCCGCGCCAGCAGCGCGGCGAGTTGCTGCTGCCGGAACGGCTTGGCCAGATAGTCGTCGAAACCGGCGGCGCGGCAGCGGTCTTCGTCGCCGGCCAGCGCATTCGCCGTCAGTGCGATCACCGGCGTCGTCCGTGCGGCCGCCCAGCGGCGCCCGCCGTTCGGATCGCGGAAGCGGCGCAGCGCCTCGAAACCGTCCATCTCGGGCATCTGACAATCCATCAGCACGAGGTCGAAGCGTTCCTGCGCGAGCGCGTCGAGCGCCTGCTCGCCGTTCGCGGCAAGCCGCACGGCGCAGCCGAGATCCTCGAGCATCACGCGTGCGACCTCCTGGTTGACCGGGTTGTCCTCAACGAGCAGCACGCGCAGCCCCTGCGTCGCCGCCGCGTCCGGCGCGTCGGAGGCGCGCGGCGGCGCCTCGAACAACCGCGCGAGCGAAGCGACCAGCTCCTGCTGGCGCACCGGCTTCGCGAGCCAGGCTTCGATGCCGGCTTGCCGCGCGATGCGCGCCTCGTTGTCGCCGACGAGCGAGGTCAGCATCACCTGGTGCACCGACGCGAGCAGCGGGTCGGCACGCATCGCCTGCGCCAGCGTCAGCCCGTCCATGACGGGCATCTTCATGTCGATCACGGCGATGTCGAACGGTGTGCCGGCACGCGCGGCGGCGCGCGCCAGTTCGAGCGCCTGCCTGCCGTTTTCCGCGGTCGCGCAGTCCATCGAGAGCAGCCGCAGCTGGCTTTCGAGGATGCTGCGGTTGGTCGGGTTGTCCTCGACGACGATCACGCGCTTGCCCGCCAGCGCGTCGGCGTTCGCCGCAGGCGTGGCGGCGGCGAGATTGCCGGCGCCGAGCAGCACGTCGAAGCGGAAGGTCGATCCTTCGCCCACGCGGCTTTCGGCCGAAATGCGGCCGCCCATCAGCTCGACGAGCTGCTTGGTGATGGCCAGTCCGAGCCCGGTGCCGCCATAGCGGCGCGCCATCGTCTGGTCGGCCTGCATGAAGACCGTGAACAGCTTGGCGAGCGCTTCCGGCCGGATGCCGATTCCGGTGTCGCGCACGACGAAATCCAGCCGATACGGCGGCGCCGCGCCGAGCAGATCGGCCTGAGGCTGCGGCTCGGCACTGACTTCGACGACGACTTCGCCCTGCTCGGTGAACTTGATCGCGTTGCCGACGAGATTCGTCAGCACCTGGCGCAGCCGGACCGGATCGCCGCGCACCGCCGCGGGCACCGACGGCGCGATCCGGCATGCCATCTCGAGCCGCTTCGAGTGCGCACGCGGCGCGAGCATCTCGATGACGTCTTCGATCAGCGCGCGCGGATCGAAGTCCAGATCCTCGAGTTCCAGTTTGCCGGCTTCGATCTTCGAGAAGTCGAGAATGTCGTTGATGATCTCCAGCAACTGCTCGCCCGAGCGGTACACGGCGTCGGCGAAGCGGCGCTGCTTGTCCGACAGCGGGGTGCCGAGCAGCAGTTCGGTCATGCCGAGCACGCCGTTCATCGGCGTGCGGATCTCGTGGCTCATGTTCGCCAGGAACTGGCTCTTGGCGCGGTTGGCCTCCTCCGCCTGCTCCTTCGCCTGGAGCAACGCCGCTTCGCGTTCCTTCTGTTCGGTGATGTCCTCGAGCACCGTCATCAGATGCGGCGCACCCTGCGCGTCGCGGAAGCGCACCGAATGGCCGCTGACCCAGACGGTGCGGCCGTCGCGCGCGATCATCCGGCGCTCGAACCGCACGGCCGTCTCGTTCTGGCTGAACCGCTCGCGCAGCTCGCGCGCCGCCGCCGCATCGTCGGGATGGACACGGCAAGCGATCCCGTCGGTGTTGGCGATCTCGTCAGGCCCGTAGCCGAGCATGCGCGTGTACGCGGCATTGGCGCGCAGCAGCCGGAAGTCGGTCGCCGACTGGATGACCGTCGGCACCGGCGATTCGTCGAACAGCGCGCGGAAGTACTCGGCGCTTTCGCGCAGCGCCGCCTCAGCACGCTTGCGCTCGGTCAGATCGAGCGACAGCAGCGCATACTGGAAGTAGCGGTCGCGCTCGTCGTACATCGGCAGGCCTTCGACCTCGTGGATGCGCCGCTCGCCGTTGCGGTCGTACAGCACGAGCTCGACCTTGCACGGCTCGCCGCGCACGATCGCATTCGCGACGCGGGCGATCGAGGCCTGGTCGGTCTCGGGCCCTTCCATCAGCTTGTGCGTGACCTTGCCGCGCACCTCCGACAGCGTGTAGCCGCTGTGTCGCACGAAGGCGTCGTTGACCCACTCGATGCGGCCGACGGTGTCAAGGATGATCACGATGTGCTCGGTGCGCGATGCGACCATCGCCAGTCGGCGCGCCTCGCGTTCGCGCTCGACGAGTTCGCGCTCGGCGCGATGGCGCTCGGCCAGACGCGACAGCTCGGCCCCGATCGCCTCGATCAGCTCGAGCATCTCGGCGGTCGCATCGACGCGATGGTCCGTGTAGAACTCGATGAACGCACTGACATGGCCGTGCGCGGTCACCGGGATCACCACACCGGTCTTAAGCCCTGCGGCCAGCGCGGCGTCGCGGCGGTCCCACTCGGCGAGCCGCGCCAGATCCGACACCCAGTGCGGTATGCCGCTGAGGTAGGCGCGGCCGATCAGCCCGTTGACCGAACGGCGGATCGACGCTGATTCGGTCGCCGCGATGAAGCCTTCGAAACGCGCGGCATCGCGCACGAACCACAGCGAGCGTGGCGGCCGATCCTCGCCATCGCCTTCGGGCGGCAGCAGCGCGGCGCGGCCGACCGGCCAGTCGAGATACTCGCCGATCTCGTGCAGCGCGCGCTCGAGCGTCTGCTCGACCGTCTCGCACTCGTTGGCCGCGGCCGCGAGCCCGCGCAACAGGCGCATCAGCGCGTAATGCCGCTGCAGCTCCAGCCCGTTCTGCAACTCGTTCATGTGCGCGCGCCGCAGCCGCTCCGAATGCGCGAGCAGCGCGTCAGTCATCGCTTCGAAGGCGACGGCCAGGCGTTCGAACTCGCCACCGCGGCGCGCCGGCGCGCGGCCCGCGTAGCGCAGCGACAGCTCCTCGGCGCGCTCGGCGAGCCGCCGGATCGGCACGACGACGTAGCGCGCGAGCAGCGCGCCCATCAGCGCGGCGCCGGCAAGCGTGATCGCCGCGACGGTCGCGAATTGCATACGAGCCGAGCGGCTCGGTGCGTCGTCGACGCCGCCGAAGATGAAGTAGTAACCCACAGCGAGCGTCCAGACGGCCGCGAGCGCAAGCACGGCGAAAAGCACGGCTGCCACGGACGGCAGCCGCGCCGCGTGCGGCGCCGCGGCCGAAGCCGCGACCGGCGCGGGCTCGTCGGCCGGCGCCGGACCGTCGGCACGCGGAAAGGGCAGCGCGCTCGGTGCGCCGAGCGGCGGCAGCGGGCTGCCTGCCGGCGGCGGGGTGTCTGGATCGGACCAGGGAAGTCGCATGGGTTCGGGCAATCCGCGCGCAAGCGCGAGCGCAGGGCGCCTCAGTCTGGTTTCGGCCGCGCGCCGCTGAACTTGACGCGAACACGCCCTTCGAAAAGCCTTCCGTTCATGCGACTTTTCCGGGCTCCTCGCCCGACTGCGCGCGCCCCCGGTCCGCTGCGGCTGGCACAATTGGCGCGGGTTGGCCGATCCCGTGACAACGACGCACGCCGGGGCGGGCGCAACGCGTCGTGAGGGACGGCCTTGATCGGGGTCGGGGCCCGCGCTCGAGCGGCGCTCGAGCGTGGTCCATGCAGCGGGAGTCGGCCGGTGCACCGGCCGATCGGGGCGGGAGGAATGCACGCAGCACACGCGCGCGGGGTCGCGCGACTGGCGGGAATCGCCGCGGCGGGCGCAGCCGAAGCGGCCCTTCGGCAGGCGCAGGACGCGGCCTTCGGCGCTCCGGCGGCGGCCGTTGCGTGGCTGCTCGGCGCCGCTTCGGTCGGGGCGTTGATCGCGCTCGCTGCGGTCGTCGTCGCGCAGCGCGCCAGAAGCGCACGCGAGATCGCGACGATGCGCCGCACGCTGACCGCTTCGGCCGACTGGTGGTGGCGGACCGACGCGGCGCTGGCCGTCGTTGAGGTCGAACCCGGGCGCAGGCTCGCCGCGGCGGTCGAACTGCAGCGGCTGCTCGGCCGCAAGCCCTGGCAACTGGCCGATGCCGGTGAAGCGCCGAAAGAGCTCGCCGCGGCGATCGACGCGCGCGCACCCTTCTACGACGTGCTCGTGCGCGTGCCGACGACGTCGGCGCCGCGCACGATCGCGCTGTCGGGCACGCCGCTGTTCTCCGGCAGCGGCCGCTTCGCCGGTTACGCGGGGGTCGCGCGCGACCTGACCGACACGCTCGCCGCGGCGCACGAACCCAGCCGCGAGCAGGCCGCCGAAATCGAGCGGCTGCGCGCCGAACTGAACGCGTGCACGCGGCAGGCCGCGGAACGCGCGCGCGCGTTCGACTTCGCGGTCAAGGAACTCGACAGCTTCGCGCACTCGGTGTCGCACGATCTGCGCGCGCCGCTGCGCGTGGTCGACGGCTTCGCCAACATCGTGCTCGAGGACTACGGCGACCGGCTCGACGACCTCGGGCGGGAGCATCTGAAGCGGATCATCACCGCCGGCCACCGGATGAACTCGATGATCGACACGCTGCTCGCGCTGTCGAGAATGACGAGCCGCGAGATCGAGCGCGAGCGGGTGGACCTGTCGCAACTGGCGCGCGAGCTGGCCGACGAGCTGCGCGCGGCCGACGGCACGCGGCGCGTTCAGTTCGCGATCGCCGACGACCAGGTTGCCGACGGCGACCGCACGCTGCTGCGGCTCGTGCTGCAGAACCTGCTCGGCAACGCGTGGAAGTTCACCGCGAAGGTGCCCGAAGCGCGCGTCGAGTTCGGCGCGCGCAACGAAGGCGGCCAGACCGTCTACTACGTGCGCGACAACGGCGCCGGTTTCGACATGCGGTTTGCCGACAAGCTGTTCGGCCTGTTCCAGCGCTTCCACTCGCAAAACGAATTCCCGGGCACGGGCGTGGGGCTCGCCACCGTGCAGCGGATCGTCCGCAAGCACGGCGGGCGGGTCTGGGCCGAGTCGAAGCCCGGCGAAGGGGCGACCTTCTTCTTCACGCTGCGGCAGACGCCGTAGGGCGTCGCCCGCGTCGTGCGTCGGCGCTCATCGAAGACCGCGGCCGCGAAGCCGGCGTTTGCGCAATCGGCCCCGCCCGTGGCGGCGCGGTCACGCCGCCGCCACCGTGACAGCCACCGCCCCGCCGTGCGCGGCCACCCGGTCGCGGCCGTCGCGTTTGGCGCGGTACAGCGCCGCATCGGCCGCGGCGACGAGCGCCGCTTCGTCCCTCATCGATGCGTCCAGTTCGGCGACGCCGACGCTCGTCGTGTAGCGGATGCCCGACTCGGCGCCTGCGTCGTCACGCAGGGTCAGCAGCTGCGCGGCGACGACCTTGCGCAGCCTTTCGGCAAGCCGCAGCGCCTCGGCAAGTCGCGTGGCAGGCGCGATCACCGCGAACTCCTCGCCGCCGCAGCGCGCAACCACGTCATGCGCGCGCACGGCGCCGAGCAGCCGCGCGCCCAGATCGCGCAGCACTGCGTCGCCGACGGCATGGCCGTGCGTGTCGTTGATGCGCTTGAAGTGGTCTACGTCCAGCAACAGCAGCGCAAGCGGCTGCCCGTGCCGACGCGCGCGCGCGAACTCCTCGGTCAGGCGGCGTTCCAGGTAGCGACGGTTGAACAGTCCGGTCAGCGGATCGATCGCGTTTTCGCGCTCAAGCAGCGCCACGCGCTGCAGATCGTCGACGGTGCGCAACGCAAGCCTGTAGGTGATCGCGACGAACGCCGCGCCGGCCAGCAGCACGACCGGGATCAGCCCGCGTTCGAGCCACGCGTGCATCTGGCGCGACAGCGCACCCGTCACCGCGTAGGCCAGATAGCAGACGACGAAAAATGCCGTGAGCGCGCTCATCATGTGCCAGGCGCGCCGCAGTGCGGGCTGGCCAAGGCGGCTCGCCACGCCGCGTGCCGAGGCCAGGGCCAAACCCATGATCGCCGCGCTGGCGGCGATCACCAACGGCTCGATGAGCTCGATCAACCAGGACAGCAAAACCAAGGCCGTCGGCCGTTCGGGTCGGATGCGCGCGATCCGCGTCCGTCCGTGCCCGGCCGACGCTCAGATCGCCGAGCAGATGGTGTAGGTCTGCGCCTCGCTGTAGGCGGCCGCTGCCACCCCCGGGGCGACATTGTTCGTGCCCTGCGTGGCGCGCACGTTGCCGCTGTCGGGCCGCCCGTCGTCGATCTGCGTGTCGATCGCGGCGGCCGCCTTGCCCGGAACGCTGCCTTGGCAGACCATCGGCGTGGCCTGCGCGTAACCCAGCACGGCGGCGTTGGTCACGCCGGTCAGTCCGCCGAACGCGTTGCGAGGCAACGTAGCAACGCCGGCGGCGGTGTGATCGCCGGTCAGGTAGCCCGCTGCGCGCAGGTGCTGAAAATATGCGGCGCCCTCACCGCCCGCGGTGAAGGTCTGTCCGGCCGTTACCGCGAGCACGCCATTGTTGTTGCCGGCGGCGGTGACGCCTGTCCAGTTGCCGCCGCGCGCGGTCAGTGTGGCGAGCGGACCGTCGTCGCCCGGCAGCCGCTTGTAGCGGTCCAGATACGCGTTGTGCGCGGCCTTGATGCCGTTGACCTCGTTGATCGCGTTTTTCACGCGACTGTTCTCGATCAGCTCCTGGCCCTTGAGGATCGCCCCGAGCAGCAGCCCGATGACGACCAGAACGATCGCGATCTCCACGAGTGTGAAGCCGCGCTGCTGCGACTTGCGAATCCTGTACATGTTCATCTCCCGACAATGTCCCGGGGCACCGCCCCAGCGAAATCTACGGTGCCGCAGGCGCACCCGATGCGACGAAAAGCGCGCTGCGGCGGCGCCAACTCGCCGCGCATCTAGGGCAGCCGTTGCGCCTGCAGCATCGACTGCGCAAGCAGCGACGCGGGCAGCACGACCACGAGGTCGTCGAAGCTCGCCGTCGGCGTGCGTTCGACGGCGATCGCATCGCCGTCGTGGTTTTCCTGCTCGTCGGCATCGGTGCTGGGCGGCATCTGCGTTCCCGTGGGCAGCCACGCGCCGAAGCCGTTGGCCCCGTGCGAGATCAGCACCGCCGGGGCGTTGGTCACGAGCGGCGCGCCGGCGGCGGCGACTCGCACCTCGTTGTCTCCGGGTGAGCACAGCGCGAAGGCGGCCTGCGCCGGCGGTGGCGCCGGCGTGCATCCAAGGCCGTACTGCGTCGGCAGCCTTGCAATGACCGTCCGCGAGTGCAAGGCGCTGACGCGATAGCTGATGCGCCGGCCCCATGCGTCGGTTTCGGGCAGCCCGAGCGTTGCCCAAGGCAGCACGCCCGCCTGGCCACCCGTGCAGCCGGCGTTCGTCGGCAGCCGCTCCACGCCGGCGCCGGGCGCGCCGGCGGGCGTGTTCGGCGCAGCCGGGCAAGGCAGTCGCCCGTTGACCGCGGCGAATCCGAGCAGCGCCTGGCGCGCCTCGGCCACTGCGCGTTGCGTGTCCTTGCCGCGCTGCGTGGCCAGTTGCGTGCCAGTGATCATCAGCAGGCCGGTCAGCATCAGCGCGAACACGACGAGTACGACGGCCATCTCGACCAGCGAGAAGCCGCGGCAAGCATCGCAGTCTCGATCACGGCTCATGGACACCCCCCAGGCAGTGCGAGCGCAGATGCCGACACCGGCAGCGACGCATCGTTGCCGCCAGAAAATTCCAGATAGTCGGCTGCGTTGTAATGGCCGCCACAGACGGCGGCACCGGCGACCGTCGCGCGCGTCTGTCCCGCGAGCGCGACCCCCGGTGCGATGACCCGCGCGCCGGCGGCGCTGCGCTCGTACCAGAGGCATTCGCCCGCGGCATCGCGCAGCGGCGCAAGCCCGAGCGTCTTCCATGGCAGCCTGCCGATCGCGGTCGCGCCGCAGCTCGGCGCGGCCACGCCCTCCGGCGCGCCGGTGTTAGGGCATGGCAGGTGGTCGGCGACGGTGCCGGTGCCCTGCGTGCAACGCTGCGCGCGCGCATGGCCGGCCAGCGCCGCGGCGGCGACCGCGAGCGCTTCGGCCGATGCCGCAGCGTGGCTCGAGGCCGCGCCCAGCGTCGAGACGAGCAACGCGCCGCCCAAGGTCAGCACGACGAGCAGCATCAGCAGCAGCCCCACGGCACCGCGCTGGCGGCGCTTCATCGCTCCCGTTCGACCGGAAACCGAAGGTGGCGCCAGCCGGAAGAACGCGGAGGAAGAACGGACGCTCGTTCGATCGGGCACGCTTGCCCGACGGGCCAGGCTGGCGGCGCGAACGAGGATCCGTCTTATCCCGGTCATTGCGCCACGGTGTCCCGGTGCCGGGCGACTCAGGTTCATCGCCCCTGTCCGCGCGTGCCCGCCATGGAGACGACTTCGGCATCCGCGTTCGCCGCAAGCCGCCCGATTGGCCGCGACGGCGGCAGCGGGCGGCCGACCGGCAGCCAGACCGCCGGCTGCCCGGCGCGGCGCAACGTCACGCCACTGGCCGCGACGTGCACGGTGTAACCAGCGTGGCCGCCTCCGTCAGGCACCGCCTGCCCGTCGATCCACGCCACGAGCCCTCCACGCGAGTTGCGTGCGACGCCGGAGACGACAAAACTCTGCGGGTCGGCACCCGCCCGCGTCGCATCCGCGGTGCCTTCGGCCGCGCGCGCCGACGCGATGCGCGCCCGTTCCTGCGGCGTGAAGAAAAGCCGCCCGAGCGTTGCCGTCTGCGCGTACGCGCCGGGCGCGGCGAGCGCACATGCGACGGCGCAGGCGATGCCCGCCGTGCGCTTCACGACGCACCTCCCGTGTCCTGCGCCTTTGCGCGCGGCCAGACGAGCCAGCGCAGCGTGCACTCGGCGGCCAGCGCCGAATCTTCGCCGGCGCGCTGCACCCGGCATTCCTCGACGCGAAAGGCGCCCTTGGTGGAATTTCGCAGCGATTGCAGCAGCCGCAGCAGGTCTTCCTCGTGCAGGCCGGTGGCCGTGAAACGCATCCGTTGTGCCTGGACGGCGACCACGGGCTCGCCGCGGGCCGGATCGGTTGCAAGCGGCTGGCGCGGTCCGACCTCGAACGATGGCGGCGGCAGACGCAGGGCCGCGGCGGCGGCGAGCAGCGCCTCGGCCCAGCCCACCGCGTCGGTCTCGTCGAACACGCCCGAGGCGGCCAGCCGCCGGTAGCGCGCGATGCGTGCCATCGCGTCCGGGCCGCCATCTTCGGCAAGCAGCGCACGCGCGGCATCGAGTTCGGCGCGCGCCTTGTGGAGCCGGCCCGCCGCGGCGTCGGCGTGGCGATCGGCCGCGATCGCCAGCGCGGCGGCGACGATGCAAACGGCGGCACACGCAGCGACCCACGCGCGCACGCTGCGCACCGCAAGCACCGGCGGCAGACGACCCTTTCGCGCGTCCGCGTCGTTCATTGCGCCGCCCTCAGGTAGACGCAATACGCGAACGGGCGCGGTCCGTCTTGCGTCGCCAGCGGCCCGGCCGGCTCGATCGGCGCACGCAGAACTTGCACGCCCGCCACCCGCGCCGCGAGCTGCGCCTCGAACCGCTCGCGCGCCGCCACCGTCTGCCGCAGCGATGTCGCCGCTGCGATCTCGCCGGCCAGGTACACGCCGGCGTCGGCGCTCAGTCCCTGCGGCGGCGTGCATGTCTGCCCCGCGGGCTGCGTATCGGGCGAAGCAGCGGGCTGCGCCTGCGCAGACGCCGCAGGTCCCGCCGACAGGGCGCGCCAGTGCAGCTCGTTCAACCTGTACGCGGGTGTCGCGTCGAACGCGTGCGCGAGCGTCGCCAGCGCGGTGCCGGGCTGCGGTGCGCGCTCGATCTCGCGCGCGTAGACCTCGAGCGACTGCGCCGCCGCCTGCGCGGTCGTGCCCAGCGCCGCGGCGGCCGCCTGCGCCGTCTGGTGCGCGCGGCGCAGATCGGCCGCTTGCGATGCGACGGCCGCGGCCGCCTGGTCACGCAGCGCGGCTTCGGACCAGGCCAGCGCGGCGGAAGCGGTCAGCACGGCCGCGGTCAGACCGGCGGTGGCCGCCGCGATGCGTTTGACGAGCCGGGCATGCGTATGAACGCGCAGCGCGGCCGGTGCGAGTTGCGCGCGCGGCGGACGTCGTCCGAGCAGTTCGGCCAATGCGACCAGCCCGCGAGCGGCCACGTCCGGCAGCCCGCGCGCCGACGGCACCGGCTCCCAGCGCACGGGCGCGCGTGCCGACGGGGATCGATCGATCGACCCGAGGCCGAAGCCCCAAGCGGGCAGCGGTCCATCACGCTCCGCCAGGCGCGCGTTGTACAGGTACTGCACGGTGCGTTCGAGTTCCTCGCCCATCAGCCGTTCGGGCGTCTGCCCGGCCAGATCGCGCGGAATCAGGCGCGACACCACCGGCATGCCCCCCAGAAGGAACACGTGGCGCACGCCGGCAGGTGTGGGCACGACGACGAGCTGACGTGAGGGCTTCAGCCCCGCACGCCTGACCCACCACGCAACCAGCAGCGCGACGGTCCAGACGCCGAGCACTTCGCGCCCCGCCGCCACCGCCGGCTCGAGCAGCGCATCGAGCCCGCTGGCGGGAACACCGACGAGCAAATGCGTGTCGGGCCCCGGCTGCCCGGGCAGCCGCAAGGCAAGGCGATACGGCGTGTCCGGGAACTGCTGCGCGAGCCGCCGCGCCAGCAGCCGCGCCTCGTCCGGCCCGCGCACACGCGGCAGCGCGATCCGTTCGATCGATTCGTCGACGAAGTCGGCGATCACCGCCAGCGGCGCGCGCGCCGTGGTCTCCTCGGAGGCGAGCGGCACCGCTCCGGCCGCGCTGACATAGACGAGATCCGTACGCATTCGTACCCGTTCCGACTACGCGCGAATCCGGCCGATCGTCTCGTAGATCGGCCCCAGCACCGCGAGCATCACCCAACCGAGCACGGCGCCCAGCACGACCGTGATCACCGGTTCGATCAGCGTCTGCAGCCGGCCGACGGTCTCGTCCACGTCGCGCGCGAAGAAATACGCGACGTTGTCCAGCGCGCCTTCCAGATCGCCGGTGCGCTCGCCCACCCGCAGCATCCGCACCAGCAGCGGCGGCAGCAGCCCGGTGGCCTCGAAAGCGTCCGCCAGCCCGACGCCGGTGGCGATCGTTTCGCGCGCGCGCGCGATCGCCGCGCGGATCACGAGGTTGCCGGTCGCCTCCTCGCACTGGGCCAGCGCGGCCAGCACCGGCACGCCCGAGCGGTACATCAGCCCGAGCGTGTTGGCCAGTCGCGCCAACGCAACCTTCTGCAGCAGCGCGCCGATCATCGGCAAGGCGAGCGACAACGCGTGCAGCCGCCAGCGCACGCCGGGATGCGCGCGCGCGGCGGCGGCGACCGCGGCCACCGCGAGCGGCGGCGCCGCCACGAGCACGTACCAGTAGCTCACGAAGGCCTCGGACATCGCGATCAGCAGGCGCGTCTGCAGCGGCAGCGCCTGCCCCATCGTGCGCAGGAACTGCGTCAGCTGCGGCACCAGGTAGATCATCAGGAAAGCGACCACGCCCGCGACCACGGCGGCGACGAACGCCGGGTAGGTCAGCGCCTTTTTCACCTTCGCGGTCAATTCGTCGCGCCACTTCAGGCTCGCGACGATGCGCTGAAGCACGAGCGGCAGCTCGCCGGTGGCCTCGCCCGCCTGCACCAGGCCGACGATCTGGGCGTCGAACACCGACGGGTGATCGGCGAGCGCCTGCGACAGCGTGGCACCGGCCTCGATACGCTCGCGAAGCTGCGCGACCAGCTCCGCCAGCGCGGCGCTGGCGGCGGCCTGCCGCACGTCGTCCAGCGCCTGCACGAGCGGCACGCCAGCGCGGACGAGCGCCTCGAGCTGCATGAACAGGTCCAGACGCTGGCGCGGCTCGATGCGCGTGCCCGCCCACCACGGCCACACCGTCCGCCGCTCGGGCCGCGCGCGCAGCAGAAACAGTCCAACGCGCGCCAGCCGCGACTCGAGTTCGGCTTCGCTGGCGGCGCCGACCACCCCGCGCACGCGCCGCCCGTCGGCGGCCACCGCCTGATAGCGGAACTGGATCATGCGTGCGCGAGCTCCGTCAGATCGATGACGCGCGCGACCTCGGCGATGGTCGTCGCCCCCTCCAGCACGCGCCGCACGCCGTCGCGGGCGATCGGTTCGAAGCCGGCCTGAAGCGCGTAGCGTTCGATCTCGCCGAGCGTGGCACGGCGCGCCACCAGTTCGTCGATCGCGCGGTCGAACCGCACCATCTCGACGAGCGCGAGCCGGCCGCGGAATCCGCGATGACCGCAGCGCTCGCAGCCCGCGGCGCGCCAAAGCGTCAGCGGCTCGACGCCCGCGCCGAGCAGCCGGCGCTCCGCCTCCGTCGCCTCGTACGGCTCGCGGCAGTGCGGGCACAGCCGTCGCACCAGTCGCTGCGCGACGATGCCGATGACGTTGCCGGAGACCACCTCCGGCGCGATCCCCAGGTCCAGCAGCCGTGGCAGCGCGCGCAGCGCCGAATTGCTGTGCAGTGTGGTGAACACCTGGTGGCCGGTCATCGCCGCGCGAAACGCCATCTCGGCGGTGTCGCGGTCGCGCACCTCGCCGACCAGGATGATGTCCGGGTCCTGACGCATCAGCGAGCGAACGCCGTCGGCGAAGCTCATCCGTACCGCCTCCGACAGCGAGGTCTGGCGCACCAATGGCAGCACGTACTCGACCGGGTCTTCAAGCGTCATCACGTTGACACCCTCGCTGCTGCGGTGGGCGAGGATCGAGTACAGCGTCGTGGTCTTGCCGCTGCCGGTGGGCCCGGTGACCAGCACAATGCCCTCGGGTCGCGCGAGCATCAGTTTCAGCAGGTCGAATTGGGCGTCGCGCAGCCCGAGCGAATCCAGCGCGACGATGCCGCGCTTGCCGTCCAGGATGCGCAGCACGACGTTTTCGCCATGCACGGTCGGATGCACGGCAGCGCGAAAGTCGATCGCCCGGCCGGCCAGCGTGCGGGCGATGCGTCCGTCCTGCGCGGCGCGGCTTTCGGCGATGTTCATGCCGGACATGATCTTCAGTCGCACCAGCATCGCGGGCCAGTAACGCCGGTGCAGCGCGCGCACCTGGCGCAGCACGCCGTCGATCCGCAGCCGGATTCGAACGAAGCCGGCCTCGGGCTCGAAGTGGATGTCGGAGGCGCCCTGCACGACCGCGTCGGTCAGCAGCGCGTCGACCAGCCGCACGATCGGATGGCTGTAGTCGGCGCCCGCATCGAGCGCGGTGTCGCGCCGGCCGGTCTCGATCTCCTGCAGGATGCCGTCGATCGACAGCTCGTGACCGTAGTACTGCTCGACGGCCTGCGCGATCTCGGCGGGCGAGGCGAGTTGCCAGCTCGGCGTGGCCCGCGCGCCCAGATGTGCGCGGACCTGGTCCATCGCGACGATGTCGTTGATGTCGGCGACCGCGACCGTCAACACGTGCGTGTCGCGATCCAGCGCCAGCGGGAAAACCTTGTGACGCCGCGCGATCTCGCGGGGGACGAGCGCCAGCGCGGCGGCGTCGGGCACGATGCCGGCGAGCCGTACGGCGTCGCTGCCCAGGCTTTCGGACAGAACGTCGCGCAGCGTCTCGTCGGTGATGAATCCGAGCGCGACAAGCGTCTCGCCGAGCGGACGGCCGCGCTCGCGCTGCTCCTGAAGCGCGATGCGCAACTGGTCCGCGCTGATCAGCCCGCGCTCGACGAGGGTGTCGCCGAGCCGCTTGCGCGGTGCGGAGCCGTCCATCAGCGCACCTCGGCGGCGGTCGCCGCCTGTAGCGCGGCCAGGCGCTCGCGCGCGGCCTCCGGATCGAAGCCCGCACCGGGTCCGGCATGCGCCAGCGCGTGCGCATACATCTGCGCCGCGGCCGCCGGTTTGCGCAGCCGGTCCAGCGCCACCGCAAGGTCATAAGCGCGCGCCGCGCTCGAAGGCTCGAGCTGCCAGGCCGATGCGAACGCCTGATACGCCTCGCTCCAGCGTTGCTGCGCGGCGAGCAGTCGGCCGAGCGCGGTGTGCAACGGTGCGGCCTGCGGCCGGCGCACCAACGCCTGCCGCAGCAGGCTTTCCTGCGCGGCGGCGTCACCCCCGGCGGAAAGCTCGGCCAGCGCCGCCAGCGCCACAGGATGATCCGGTTCGAGCTGCAGCACGCGGCGATACAACGCTGCCGCCTCGGCATGCTCGCCGCGCGCCTCCGCGATCGCCGCCAGCCCGAGCAGGGCATCGGGCTGCCGCGCATCGATCGCGATCGCCTGCCGGTACAACTGCTCGGCTTCCTGCAGCCTGCCCGTGCGCCATGCGGCGTACGCCTGCGCGAGCGGCGGCTCGATGGGCGCGCCGCGGCGCACGACCGCCGCCTCCGGTGCGGCGTTTCCCGGCGTCTCGGCCACGTCCGTCGCGGCAGCCGGACGCCGCACGGGCCGCGCCGGCGCGTTCCGCGGCGCCGGCTTGGGCGCACTCGCGTCGACCGCGGCCGGCGGCGTCGCCGCTTGCACCGAACCCGCATCGCCTTCACCGCGACCGGCAGTGGACGGTTCCTCCACGGGCGCCGCGGGCGGTGCCACCGCCACGGCTGCTGGCGGCACCGGCTGCTGCAGCCACCACCAGGCGGCAGCCGCGCCGATCGCGGCGCAGGCCGCAGCCAACGCGGCAAATGCGGGAAGACGCCACGCGCGGCGCGCCGCAGGTGGCATCGCTGCGGGGACCGTCTGCGCTTGCGGCCGGCCTGCGCCCGCGGCAGGCTGCGCGACCGCATCGGGGGTGGGCGCCGGTTGCGCGCCGACCTGCTCCGCGCGGCGCAGCGCATCCAGCAACAGGCTCATCGCGCACCCGCCTTCGCGGGCGCGCCGAGCGGCGCGTCGCGATCGCGGAAGAACCGGTCGTTGGGCAACGCGTCCGCGAACGGCCTGAAGTCGCCCGCCAGGCTCGCGTCGCGCACGACGGTCGGGCGCAGGAAGACGACCAGCTCGCTCTTCGTTGCGCGGCTGTTGCGGTACTTGAACAGCTCGCCCACGCCCGGCAGATCGCCCGCGCCCGGGATCGCGTCGGTGCCGCGCTCGACGCTGTCGCGCATCAACCCGCCGAGCACCGCGAACTCGCCGTCGCGCACGCGGATGATCGATTCCATTTCGCGCGTCTGGATCTGCGGCACGCGCGAGCGCACGTCCGGGATGCTCGCGCCGCCCTGCCGCGCCAGTGCCAGCGTCAGCGCCACGCCGGGATCGTCGACGAAGCCCGCCAGCCGCGAGATCGTCGGACGCAGGTTCAAGACGATCTCGTCGTCCTCGCCCACCTGCGGCGTGACGTTCATCAGGAAGCCCACGGGAACGGTGTTCGGGGTCGAGCTGACCGTGAAGGTGGCGCCCGCGCTCGCGGTGCCCGGCGTGTAGTTGGCGCTGAGCGTGAAGTACACGAGATTGTCGACGACCTTGATCAGCGCGGTCTGGTTGTTCAAGACGCTGACCTTCGGGCTGGACAGAACGCGCGTGCGGCCGAAGGATTCGAGCAGTTGGAGCGCCAGGTCGATGCTGCCGGAGCCGAGCGTGCGCGAAAACGACAGCACGCCGAGCGCCGGCACTTGGCCCGAAGCGGGTGTCCCGCCGGGCAAAGGCTCTGCGGTACCCGCCGGCGCCTGCGTCAACCGGAACGTCGAACTCTTGTTGCGCAGCAAATCCCAGCGGATGCCCTGCTGGTACTCGTCGGCGAGTTCCACCTCGACGACGGTGGCCTCGATCAGCACCTGCCGCCGCGCCGCGCCGAGCACGCGGTCGATGAACTCCTGCACGCGCTCGTGCTGGCGCGCGGTGGCGCGCACCGCCAGCGTTCCGGTCTCCGGATGGGCGATGACCGAGGCGGCCTCGCGATACACGCTGCGCGCCGGCGCGGGCGCCGGCGATGGTGCCGCAGCGGCCTTGCCGGCGGGCGCGGCGGCGGCCGGCGCGGGCGCCGCTTGCGCCTCGGCGGGCAGCACCTTGTCGGTTTCGCGCAGCAGGCTCTGCACGGACTCGACCAGGTTGGCCCAGAAACGGTTGTTGGCGGTGTTCGCGATCTGTGTTCGCGAGTCGTTGCCCGCGCCGCCGGCGGCCGCGCCGCCGGTGGCGGTGACCTGCGTCGCAATGGCCACGTTGCTCACCACGTCACGCTGCATGTTCAGGTAGTCGATCCGGTACAGCTGCAGGTACGGGCGGTCCGGCAGCACCGTCAGCACCCGATCCTCGAGGCTGAAGCGCAGGTCGACCTGGCGTGCGACGCGCGCCAGAATCTGCGGCAGCGTCTGATCGGTCGCGTGCAGCGTGACGGTGCCCTGCACGTCCGGATGCAGGTCGAGGTTGACCTTCGCGTCGCGCGCCAGCGCGAACAGCAGCTCCTGCACGGGCACGTTCTGCACGACGATGCTGAACGTCTCCTGCGGCGCCTGCAGCCGCGGCGGCGGAAGCTGCCGGCCGCGCGCAAGCGGCGGCACCGTATCCGAGACGGTTGCGGCCTCGCGTTGAAGATGGTGCGACGACACCGGCAGCGGCGGATGCGCGCAGCCGGCCGCTGCGACCGCGACGATCGCCATGCACGCGGTTCTCATCGATGGGTTCTCCCGGTGGCGTCCGGCCAGCGCGCGATGACCGGCCGGTGCGACTGCAGTTCTTCGGGCAGCGTCTGACGCGCGCGTTCGGCCGACTCGGCGTCGGCGAAAGGGCCCAGGTAGACGACGTGCCGGTGCGCCCGCCCGGCGTCGGAAACCGCGCCCAACTGCGCCCCGTCGCGGGCGAGCGTGGCACGCAGCGCCATGAGCCGCCCTGCGAGCCGCGCGGCGTCGGGCTCGCGCAGCGTCATCAGGCGCACGGCGCAGGTTCCCGGCGCCTGCGGCCAGCGCTGCGCGGCACGCAGCGCCTCGGCGAGCGCGTCTTCTTCGCGGGCGAAGGCGGAGGCCGGCTGCACCGGCGCGACCGACTGCGCGGACGTGGCGTGCGGCGCCGTGGCGGCCGAAGACAGCAGCGGCCGCGCGAGCAGCCAGGCGCCGGCGAGCACGGCCGGCGCGAGCGCAAGTGCTGCGGCAGCCAGCAGCCGCGGCAGGCGCGGGCGCGCAAAGGCCAGATCCAGTTCCGCGCGCCGCACGTCGGCGCGTTCGACGCGGCAGCCGCCGCGGGCGTAGCAGGCGAGCAGCGCCTTGTCCGCGAGCAGATTGATCCGGCGCGTCAGCCCCTGCGAGCGCCGGCGCAGGCGCCGCAGCGCCGGCGGCGCGAACAGCGCAGCACCCCGATAGCCGGCGGCGCGCAGGCGGCATTCGACGTAGTCGGCGACCTGCCCGGCGGGCAACGGCGGCAGTTGCAAGCGCTGCACGACGCGTTCGCGCAACTGGCGAAGACGCGGCTGCGCGAGCAGTTCGTCCAGCTCCGGCTGCCCGAACAGCACGATGTTGAGCAGCTTGTGGCGGCTGGTTTCCAAGTTGGACAGGCGCCGCACCTCCTCCAGCGCTTCGGCGCTCATCGCGTGCGCCTCGTCGATGAACAGCACGACGCGCCGGCCCGCCTCGTGGCGTTCGATCAGCGCGCCTTGCAGCCGCTCGAGCGCGGTCGGCGCACCGGGCGCCGCGGCCGGATCCAGCCCGAGGTCGCGCGCGATCGCGCCGACGATCTCGTCGCGGGCGAACGCGGGATTGGCCAGATACACGGCATCGATACCGGCCGGCAGCTCCGCCAGCAGCATCCGGCACAGCATCGTCTTGCCGCTGCCGACCTCACCGGTGACGACGATGATCCCTTCCTCGCTCGCCACCGCACAGCGCAGCGCGCGCAGCAGCTCGCCGCGGCTGGCGCCGGCGTAGAAGAACTGCGGGTTCGGCGTGATCGCGAACGGCGCCTCGGCCAGACCGAAGTGCGCCAGGTACAACGTCGACATCGATGCTCCCCCGCCGCCGGAGCATGCCGACGGCATCGCGGCCGATTGTGGTCAACCGGGGAAGCGTTCGGTAGGCGAAATAGCCGTGCGCGCCAAGCTCAATTCGGCGTGCAGCTTTTCAACCGAGCCGCCACTGCTCGCCGCAGGCGTTGCAACGCACCTTCAGCCAATGCGGCCGTCCAGCCTCGGGCGGATCGTCGGCAGCGGCAGCCTCGGCGGCGATCACGCGGAACTTGCCCCAGGCGCCGCAGCGCGGACACTCGGCGCTTTCGGCAAACCGCTCGGCCCGCGCCAGCAGCACGTTGAAGCGACGCCACGCGACGAACATCAGCGTGCCGGCCGCAGCCGCTCCGACCGCGACCAGCAAATAGAAGCCGACGGAGCGGCGCAGGTAGTCCATGCCCTCGATCCCCGCGAGCAGCACGATCAGCGCGAGGAACGCCGCGACGAGATAGCCGTGGCTGACGACGAGCTGCCGCTCGTACCAGCGGCGAAACCCCAGCCTGCGGATCTGCTCTGCGACGTCCATCGACGGTCGAACTGCCTGCTTCGGTTCGCGGATCGCGCTCGGTCGAGGACGCGCGGGCGCGCTGCCGCGAAGACCCGAACTCAAGCTGCGTCGTTCGGGCGCCGCGCCGCCGCGTGCGCAGCGACGACGGCCGCCCGCCCGACGCGCTGCGCAAGCGGCGTTGCGCACGCCGGGTATGTCGCCGCGCGCTTCGCGATCCGCATCGTCACGGCTGGCGCGGGATCGAGTTGAGGCGATTGGCCGCCTCGACCATGCCGGCCGCGAGTTCGTCGACCGAGCGACCTTCGCTCCGTGCCTGCGCGCGCAGCGCCTCCAGCGCGCGGTCGTAGTCCAGCCGCAGGCGTTCCATCAGGATGCCGATCGCGACACTCTGCTCGCGGCCCGGCGCGCCGGCCGGCGCGGGCGCGGGCGGCCGCGCGCTCGTGCGCGGCTCGGGCGGACGTTCCTGCACGCGCACCAACGCGGCGCGCACGGCGGGGACGATCTGCTTGACGTCGAGCGGTTTGACGAGATAGCCGAGCGCGCCGAGCCGGGTGGCCTCTTCGATGATGTCGCTGTCGCCGAACGCCGACAGGAACATGAAGCCCGTGTTCGTGTTCGCCGAGAGATAGCGCGCGACGTCCATCCCGCTCTTGCCCTGCATCCGCATGTCGAGGATCGCAAGCGCCGGTTTGTGCTTGCGCGCCAGCAGGATCGCATCGTCGCCGTTGTCGGCCTCGATCACGTCGAAGTCCGCCTGCTTGAGCCCCGCGACGACGGTGGCCAGAACGAGCCGGTCGTCGTCGACGACCAGGATCAGCGGTTTGTTCTCGCTCATGACCGCAATCTTGGCACGAATGACCCGGCGCCGGCCGGCGCGGTCAGCCGGTGTCCTCACCGATCGCCGGCGGCGACAGGTCCAGCCGGGTGAGCACGGTGCCCCCCGACTGCTCGATCGCCAGCCGGGCGCCGCGGCGCGGCAGCAGCGCCTTGACCAGCGCGAGCCCCGACACGCCCGAGGCGATCCGTCCGAGGTCGAAACCGGGCTTCAGCGCCCCGGCGTTTTCGATGCGCAGCTCCACGCCTTCGGCCTTGGCCATCACGCGCACCGCCACGCCCTGGTCGCGGCTGCCGCGGTACTTGATCGCGTTGGTCCCCAGCTCGTTGATGACCAGCGCAAGCGGCACGGCCTCGTTTTCCGGCAGCCCCCAACGCCACAACGCCGGCGGCGGCGTCTCGAAGCGCACCTCCACGCCGAACATGTTCGACAGATTCGTGAAGATGCCCTGCACGACGCCGAGCACCGGCAGCGTGCCGGTGGCGCGGATCTGCAGTCCGTGCACCTGCGCGATCGCCTGGATCTGGCCGGCGATCTCGTTCAGCGGACCGGCCAGCTCGGGCTTCGCGCCCGCCATGTGCTGCAGCAGTCCGGCCACGCCCTGCAGGTTGTTCTTGATGCGGTGGTGCACCTCGCGCACCAGGATGTCGCGCTGCTTGACCGCCTCCTCGATGCGCTGCCGCTCGGCGGCCATGCGCTCGGTCACGTCGTCGGCCACGCCGAACACGCGCACGACACCGTCGGGCATGCGCACCGGATTCAGCCGCAGGTGCAGCATGCGAACGCCGCGCCCGGGGTGATCGATGCGCACGGTGAGCTCGCCCTTGCGCACGCGCCGCATCCGCGCGACGAGCCGCGGCAGCGCGCGCGCCACCATCGGCGCGTCGTCGAAGTGCACGTGCGCGAGCGCCTTGCGCGGGTTGTCGAGCAGCTCTTCGGGCGAGGCGCCGACCAGCGCCGCGTAGCGCGGGTTCACGTACAGCACCGCGTCGAGGTCGGCCGACGCGATGAACAGAAGCTGGTCGATGTTCTCGGCGAACTGGCGGAAACGCGCCTCGGTCTCGCGCAGCGCGGCCTCGGCGCGCACCTCCTCGGTCAGGTCGTCGATGATCGACATCACGTAGCGCGCCCGCGGTTTGCCGCCCGCATCGGTCTCGAACAGCGGAACGACGCGCTGGTTGACGGTCAGCGCGCGGCCGTCGGCGCGCAGCATCACGTCGCGCGGGCGCTCGACCTGGTGGCCCTCGGCGAGCGCCTTGCGGTCGAGTTCGGCGTACAGGTCGGCGAACTGCCGCCCGTAGACCTCGTGCCAGGTCCGGCCGATCACCTGCTCGCGGGCCAGCCCCGTGATCGACTCGCCGGCACGGTTCAGGCTGACGAAGCGGCCCGTGGCCGCGTCGCGCACCGACACCAGCACCGGCAGATGCTCGACGACGAGGTCGAGGTAGTTGCGCACGCGCTTCAGTTCGTCTTCAGAACGGCGCCGCAGGTCCACGTCCATCAGCGCGAGGATCATGCCGCGCTCCGGGGCCGCCGGATCGATCGGCCGGGCGTTGCCGGCGCACCAGAAGGTCGATCCGTCGGCGCGCCGCATCTGCTTCTCGAACGTGATCTCGCCGGCCGCCTGCGGCGCGCGCGGGCCCGCCTCGCCGGGCAGCGCGCGCACCTCGATCCAGTCCGACGGATCCGCGAACAGCGTGCCGATCTGCAGTTCGCGCAGGTCGGCCTCCGCGTAGCCGAACATGCGCACCGTCGCGGCGTTCGCCTTGACGATCAGCTCCTCGGCGACGTAGACCATCGCGATCAGCGCGTTGTCGAAGATCAGTTGCAGCTCCGCGAGTGCGGCGCGCAGTTCGCGCTCCGACCGTTTGCGCTCGTCCACGTTGACGAACGCGAAGATGTAGCCCAGCTCGGGCCGCTCCGGGTTGACCGCGCGGCCCTGCACCGCGACCCAGATCGGCTCGCCCTTGCGGCGGAACATGTGCAGCTCGAACTCGCAGACGCCGCGCTCGTTGATGTCGGCGTACCGCTCGGCGAGGCTCGCCAGCAGCAGCTGGTCGGTCGGATGCGTGAACAGTTGCATCTGGTTGACCAGTCCGCCCGGCTCGCACGCGAGAAGCTCCTCCATCGCGCTGTTGGCGCGCACCGGACGGCCGTCGCGCACGAACAGCAGGCCGACCAGCGCGGTGTCGAACATCAGTTGGCTCTCGGCGAGCAGCGTCTGCAACTGCGCTTCCTGCGCCTTGCGCTCGGAGATGTCCAGGATCGACGCGATCAGTCCGCTCGCGTGCGTGCGCGGATCGACGGCGCGCAGCGACACCAGCCCCCAGAAGCTGCGGTCGTCGCGCCCGCGCATCTGCGCCTCGAAGGCGAGCAGTTCGCCGCCGGCGAGCCGCGGTTGCGCCGCACCGGCCTGCGTTTCGTACTCCGTCTCGGAGACGAACAGCGCCGCGAAGCGGCGGCCGATCAGGTCCACACCGTCGCCGCCGAACATCAGGTAGGCCTGCGCATTGCAGCGGATGACGCGTTCATCGGCCAGATGCAGCACGGCCACCGAGGTCGTGTCCAGAACGACGTTCAGCTCGAGCAACGACCGCGACAGCGCCTCGCGCTGTCGCTTCATCTCCGAGACGTCCTGGAACGTGTAGATCGCCTCGTCGGCCTGGCGGCCCGCGATGCGCGCGCTTTCTGCGGCCCGTTCGTTCGAATGGATCGGCCGCGCCTGCACCAGGCACCAGATCGGCTCGCCGTCGCGGCGAAAAAGCACCACTTCCGCGCTGGTCGTCTGGTACGGGCGCACCGCGGGCAGCCCGGAGACTTCGTTCGGCGCGCGATTCGCGTGGTCGCGGCACAGGTCCCAAAGCGACATGCCGATCACCTCGCCGTCGCCGTAGCCAAACATCTGCGCGAACTCGCGGTTGGCGAGCAGGATCCTGCCGTGCAGCGCCTGCACGACGCCGACCGTCATCGTCTCCAGCAGCGTCTGCTGGTCGCGCAGCAGCACCTGTAGCTGCTCCTCGGCGGTCTTGCGCTCGGTGAAGTTCTCCAGCACGAGCAGGTAATGGCGCTCGCCGTCGGCGCCGGCCCAGGCGCGCAGCGTCAGCTTGACCCAGGCCGCATGCCCGTCGCGGTGGCGCACGCGGCGGTCGCTTTCGGTCGCCGATTGCGCACCGGAGGCGATCGCGGCGCGCAGCCGCGCCATCGCATCGGCATCCTCGGGCGCCAGCAGCGCGGCCGGGTCGCCGCCCACCAGTTCTTCCGCGGTGGCACCGACCAGCTCACCGGCGGCACGGTTGACCTGGACGATGCGAAAGTCCGCGTCGAGCAGCAAATTGGCAACCGGGCTCTCCTCGAAGACCGTGCGGAAGCGCCACACCGCGTCGGTCAACTGCGCCTCGATGCGCTTGCGGTCCGAGATGTCGCGCACCAGCCCGAAGATGAACTCGCGGTCGCCGTGTTCGACCCGCTGCAGTACCAGGTCGACCGGAAACTCCGAACCGCGCCGGGTCCGATAGCGCGCTTCGCCATGGAATGCGCCGCGGCCGTCGAGCTCGGCGAGGATCTCGGCGAAGCCCTCCGGCGTCAGCGACGCGTCGATCGCCGCGAGCGGCATGCCCTTCAACTGGTCGCGCGCGTATCCGAGCCAGGCGAGCGCGGTTTCGTTGGCGTCGAGCACCGTGCCGTGGCGGTCGATCTCCAGCACCATCTCGCCGGCCGAGTCCAGCGCGTGGCGCAGCGCGGCGAGCGAGGTCTCGGCGAAGCGTTCCCGGTCGATGCGCTCGATCGTGATGAACACGCCGTCGAAGCGCCCGCGCGCGTCGTAGACGGGCGTGCGCTTGACGCGCAGCCACGGCTGGCGGCCGCCGCCGAACTGGTACTCGGTCGTCTGCGGCAGCCGCAGCGTGCCGTCGCGCATGCGCGCGAGCTGCCGCATGATGTCCGGGTGCGCGGCGATCTCGGGCACTTCGTCGGGCGTGCGTCCGATCACCGCGTCGGCCGGCACACCGAGCAGTTCCTCGAGATAGGCGTTCCACGCGCGGTAGCGCAGGTGGCGGTCGAGAACGCACACGCCGATGCGCGCCGCCGACAGCATCTTTTCGATGAAGTCGCCCGCCTCGCGCGATTCGCGCAGCGCCGCCTTCGGCACCGTGACGTCGCGCAGCACCGCGGTCACGTGTCGCTGCGTGCCCGCCGTGGCATGTTCGACCGCAAGCCGCACGTCGAACAGCTTGCGCCCGGTCGGATGCGGAAACGCGAACTTGAACCAGCGGTTCTCCTCGCTTTCGAGCACGTCGCCGAGCTTGCTCTCCCACAGCGGCGCGAACGCGGCGAAATGCTCGACCTCGCCGAGCCGCCGGCCGATGAATTCGTCGCGCGCCACGGCGGTCGCGCGCTCCAGCGCAGGGTTGGCGTAGACCACGCGCAGCGACTCGTCGAAGCGGACGATCGCGTCGGGGCTTTCCTCGAAAAACGCCGGCGGCGGAACGCGCGCGAGCAGCGCCTCGGCGTCGGGCGCGTTCGGCTGCGGCGACAGCGTCACGGTCGCCGTGCTACGCCGCCCGCGGACGGCGCTGGCGAGCGCCAGCGCGCGTTCACCCGAGGCGATCTGCGGAGGTCCGCGACGCCGCGTCGCTTTCTGGCTCGTCTTGGTTTCGGCCACCTGCTGCTCTTTGTCGCGTCGCCGCCGACGCCGGGCGAAGGATAGCCCGAGCGGGCGAGCGCGGATGACGTTGAGGCGGCGCGGACTGGCGCGCGCGCCGCCGACTCTCCGCTCCGGACTACAACTACAAGTAGTCGAACAGCGACAGCCGCGAGATCGACGAATAGCTGCGGATCGCCGCGTCGAACGTGGTCTGCCTTCGCGCCAGCTCGGCCACCGCCCTGGCGTAATCAAGATCCTCCACCGCCGAAAGTCGCCCCTGATATTCCAGCGTGCGGTCGTCATTCAGGCTCGCGTGGGCGTCGAGCTCGGCAAGCGCCGCGCCGATGTCGGCGCGCTTGAGCAGCAGATGATCGAGCGCCTGCTCGACCGACGCCTGCGCGCCGCCGAGCGCGGTGACGAATTTCGCGCGGGCTGCAGCGTCGCTCGCCGGCTGGCGCAGCACGTCGATCGCCTGCGCGAGCGTGTCGAAGACCGATCGGAAGCCGGCGGGCGTCACGTCGAAGCGGTCACCGTTGGCGGGCGCGCCGCTCACCGAAACGCGGATGCCGTCGAACTCGAGCGACGTCGGACTCGTATACGTGCCGCTAGCGACCACCGGCGGTGTGGGCGAGCCGTCCTCGCGCACGACCTGGTAGGTCGTCGTGCTGCCGGCCACGGCGAAGCGGATCGAGTACGGCAGTCCGGTCAGCAGCGCCGGGTTGCCTACCGAGCCCGCGTCGATCACGCCGCTGCCGGTGTTGGCGGCGGCCGCAGCCGTCCTGAAGCTGCCGTTGCCGGGTCGCATCTTCATGAACAGCGCGTCGCCGGAGAACTTGACCTGCTGGAAGCGGTCATGCGACACCTCGAGCCGCTGCAGGATCTCGTCGCCGCGGAAGGCGACCGCGTTGCCGGTCTGCGCGAAGGGCGCCGCGTTTTCGCGCGCGCCGGCGAACAGATAGCCGCCTGCGCCGTCGCTGCTGTTGGCCAGTCCCACCATGCGGCCCAGCACGCCCTCGAGCTCCTGCGCGATCATCCGCCGCTCATCGTCGCCATACGCGCCGTTGCCGGCGGCGACCAGTTTCTCCCGGACATCCTGCACCGCGTCGACGAACTGCGCGAGTGCGGCTTCGCCCAGGTTGAGCAGGTAGCGCGCGTGCCCCTGGTTGTCCTTGAACTGCTCGAACTGCGCCAGGTTCGAGCGCACGGATGCCGCATCCGCCGCGCCGAGCGGATCGTCGGCCGGCGAGTTGATCCGCTTGCCCGAGGAAATCTGCGCTTGCGTCGCGAGCAGCTCGCGGCTCCGCTCGACGATATTGCGCTCACCGTTTTGAAACAGCATGAACGTGGATACGCGCATTTCGGACCCCTTCTCCTGCGACGCCGATGGGCTGGTGCGGCCGCTCACCGGCCCAGCGCCAGAATCTCGTCGAAAATCACTTTGGCCGTGGCCATGACCTTCGCCGCGGCCTGGTACTGCTGCTGGAACTGCATCAGCCGCGACGCTTCCTCGTCGAGATTGACCCCCGATACGGCGCTTTCCGCAGTCAATGCATCCTGCAGGATCGACTGCTGCGCGGCGTTGTAGACGTCCGCGCTTTGCGTGACCGCGCCGACGCGCGCAACCACGGCTGCGAAAGCGCCGCCGAGCGTGCTGCCGTCGACGAGCGCGAGGTTGGCCAGCTGTGCCAGCTTGATCGCGTTGCGGTTGTCGCCGATGCCGCCGACATTGGCGCCGACGCTGACCTGGTCGCCGGCCCGCGGCGTACCGAGCAGCGTCAGGCGCCAGCCGTTGAACTCAATCGGCGTGCCGGGCGTATAGGTCTGTCCGGTCAGCGTGGTGACGCCGTCGCTGATCGTGTACGCGTTCGGCGCGGTGAACGTGATCGTCGTCGCATTGCCGAGCGCCGGACTGCGCGTCGGACCGGCGACCGACAGATCGTCGACGACCACCGAACCCAGGTTCGTCGCGGGAACCTGCGCCTGCACGGGGCTGGCCGCAGCGATCTGTGCACCCTGCGTGATCGCGACGCCGAACGAGCCGGCCGCGGCGCGCAGCGGCTGGGCGAGGAACACGTCGCCGTTGGCGGGCGGCGCACCGGCCAGCGCGAAGCGCAGCCCGTCGTATTCGAACGATACGTTGCCGCCGCTCACCGTAAAGCCCGCCAGCGTCGACGCATCGACGCGCGCGCCGTCGGCCAGCCGCGTCAACCAGTACGTCCCACCCGTGTAGTCGATCCGGTAGTCGCTCGCCACGAGCCGGGTCGCATCGGCAAACGTCACCGCGATCGTCGTCGCGGGGTTGCCGTTGGTGCCGGCGGCGAAAGCGTTGGCCGCGAGCGGAACGAAGAAGTCGCCGCCCGGCCGGCCGTTGCGATCGTCGCCGAGCCGGTGCTGCTCGTTGAACCGGGCCGACAGCGTCACCGCGAGCCGGCCCAGCTCGTTTTCGATCTGCGGCAGATCGTTGCCCCGAAACTGCAGCAGCCCGGCGATCCTGCCGCCGCCGATGCGATCGGGATCGAGCGGGATCACGCTCGCGCCGGAGCGGATTCCGACCCGCACGTTGCCCGGATCGACCGGATCGACGGTCATGCCGACCTCGGAAGCCCGGTTGCCGACCACCAGCGGCTGGCCGTTGGCGAGAAAGAGGTTCACCGCGCCGTCGTCCTGCTCGACCATCGAGACGCGAACCGACTCGTTCAGGCGCCGGATCGCGACGTCGCGCCGGTCCAGCAGATCGTTCGGGATCCGGCCTGCGCCGCGCGCCAGCGCGATCTTGTCGTTCAGCTCGGCGATCTCGCGCGCTGCGCGGTTGACCGCGTCGACCTCGAGCCTCAGTTGCTGGTCGGTGCCGTTGCGGAACTCCTGCAGCCGATCGTCGGCGTCGTTGAAGCGCGCCGCCATCAGGTTTGCCGCCGACAGCACCGCCTGGCGCAAGGCGGCATCGGCCGGCCGCTGCGTCAGATCCTGCACGGCGCGGAAGAACTGGTCGATCGTCGCGCCCAGGCCCGTCGTCGGATCGGCAAACAGGTTGGAGACCTGCGCGAGTTGCAGGTAGCGCGTATCGGACTGGCTCGCTGCGGCCTGCGCCTGATGCGCCTGCTGCGCGAGGAAGTCGTTGTACAGGCGCCGGATTTGGTCCACCGCCACACCCTGCCCGACGTAGTTGCCGCCGAGAAAGGTGCCGACCTGCGGCGCCAGCACCGTGATCTGCCGCGAGTAGCCGGGCGTGTTTGCGTTGGCGACGTTGTTGCCGGCGGTTCGCAGCGCCACGTACGCCGCGTTCAGCGCGCTGGTGCCGATCGAGAAGATTCCGGTGGACATGGTATTGGGTTAATTCGGCAGATCGGACCGATTCTTCAGACCCCAAAGACGGGACGGTGGGCCGCGGATCGCGGGCCGCGCTGCCGGCGCAGCGCGCCGTCGATCGCGAGCGGTCCGCGGCTCACGCCCGCCCCTTCAGCGCCGCCGCCGTATCGATCAGCCGCGCGAGCTTGGCGCCGTACTGCGGGTCGGTCGCGTAGCCGGCGCGCTGCATCCCCTGCGCGAAGCGCCTGGCGTCGCCGCCCGCGCGCAGCACCGCGGCATAGCGCGGATTCGAGATCATCAACTGCGCCCAGTCGCGGAACGCTTCGCCGTAGTTGTCGTAGGCGCGGAATCGCTCGACGACCTTCTTTTCGACGCCATTGTCGTATTCGGTCGTCGTGACCTCGACGGTACGGCCGCGCCAGTTCGGCCCGGCCTTGATGCCGAACAGGTTGTGGCTCGGCCGCCCGGCGGCGTCGCGTATTTCGTACCGCCCCCAGCCCGACTCGAGCGCGGCCTGGCCGACGATGAACTTCGCGGCGATTCCGGTCTGCCGCTGCGCCGCCAGCGCATGGTCCCAGTGGCGCAGGACGAAGCGACGCTGCACCGAATCGCCGGCCGCTGCGGAAGACGCCTCGGCGCCGGGCGGCTCGCGCGGCGCGTCCGGCGCCGCGGTTCGCCACGGATCGGCCGCGCGCTCTTTACCGATCGCATCGCCGGGCAGCAGTTCCGAATAACGCGCGACGCCGTTCGGATCCGGTCGGCCCGCTGGCGCGTATCGCCCGGCGACCGGCGGCGCAGCGGGGGCCGATGAACGCTCCTCATCGCGTTGGCCGGCCACGCCCGTCTGCATGTGCCGTGTCAACTGCTTCGCGATGGTGTCGGCGAGCCCCGTGCCGCTCGCGGCGACCTTCGTCGCGAGCTGCTGGTCGAGCATGCCCGTGTACATCTGCTGCGCGGTCGAATCGAGCATGCCGGATTGCGGCAGCGCATCGCGCATGCTTTTCAGGACCATCTGCACGAACAGCGCCTCGAACTGCTGCGCCGCTTTTTTCACCGCGCCGTGCGGGTCGCGCTGCGCGTCCCGCCTGAGCGCGTCGAGCGAACGCCCGTCGGCCGCGAGGCCTTGCGCGGCCTGCCCGAGCAGCCGGTTGTCGAGCGGCGTCGTCATGGGCCGATCCCGTGTTCAACACCGAGGCACCGAGAACACGGAAAAACGCGCTTCATGAATGAAGTTCCCGGTGCTCTCGGTGGTTCGAGTCATCATCAGATCACCTCGAGCTCGGCGCGCAGCGCGCCGGCGGCTTTCAGCGCCTGCAGGATCGCGAGCAGGTCCTGCGCGTTGGCGCCGAGCGCGTTCAGCGCCTTGACGACGTCGGCCAGATTGGCGCCGCCCTCGACTTTCATCAGCCCGCCGCCGTCCTGTTTGATCTGGATGTCGGCGCGTTCGGTGACGACCGTCTGCCCCTGCGACAGCGGGGCAGGCTGCGAGATCACCGGTTGCGACGAGATCGTCACCGACAGATTGCCGTGCGCGATCGCCGCGGGCTCGAGCATCACCGTGCGGTTCATCACGATCGAACCGGTGCGCGCATTGATGATCACGCGCGCCAGGGGTGCGGCCTGCGGTACGTCGATGTTCTCCAGCTCGGCGATGAAGCGCACGCGCTCGTTCGGCGTGGCGGGCGCCTTCACCTCGATCACGCGGCCATCGAGCGCCTGCGCGGTGGCCTCGCCGAGCTTGCGGTTGATCGCCTCGGTCACCGCACCCGCGGTCGAGAAGTCGGTCGTCGTCAGCTCGAGCCGGATGCGGTCGGACAGCAGGAACGGCGTGGCCACCGCCCGTTCGACGGTCGCGCCGCCCGGCACGCGGCCGGCGGACAGATGGTTGATCTGCACCTTGCTGCCGCCTTGCGCGGCGCCCGCGCCCCCCACCAGCACGTTGCCCTGCGCGACCGCGTAGATCTGCCCGTCTGCGCCTTTCAGCGGCGTCATCAGCAGCGTGCCGCCGCGCAGACTCTTGGCGTTGCCGAGCGACGAAACGGTCACGTCGACCTGCTGGCCCGGCTGAGCGAACGGCGGCAGCACCGCCGTGACCATCACTGCGGCAACGTTCTTCAGCTGCAGATTCGTCCCCGGCGGCAGGTTGATGCCGAGCTGCGTGAGCATCGCCTGCAGGCTCTGCACGGTGAACGGCGTCTGCGTCGTCTGGTCGCCGCTGCCGTCCAGCCCGACGACGAGCCCGTAGCCGATCAACTGGTTCGGCCGTACCCCCTGGATCGTCGCCAGTTCCTTGATCCGCTCGGCCTGTGCCGGCGCGACCCACAGACACGCGAGCGCGCAGGCGACAACTTTGAACCACCGGGACACCGACAACGCCGAGAAAGCCTTCATTTGCGTTTCTCCGTCGGCTGCGCGTCTGCGTGGCGAATTCAACATTGCTCGCATGTCAGAACGGCGAAAAGGAGTTGAAGAAACGCGCCAGCCAGCCCTGGATCTGGGCTTCCTCGATGTAGCCGCCGCCGCGGTAATCGAGCCGCGCATCGGCGACCTGCGTTGAGCTGACGACGTTGCCCGGCTGGATCTGCGCGGGGTTGACGATGCCGCTGAAGCGCAGCACCTCGGAGTTCTGGCGGATGCCGATCTGCTTCTCGCCGGCCACCCGCAGGTTGCCGTTGGCGAGCACTTCGATCACGGTGACCGTGATCGTGCCGGTGAACAGGTTGCTCGACGCGGTCTCGCCCTTGCCCTGGAACTTGTTGTCGGTCGATGCCTTCGCATCGAGGCCGTTGATTTGGGTGCCGAGCACGCCGCGCACGCGCGGCAGCGTCGCCTCGAACTCGCTCGAACGTTCGGCCGCGCTGTTGGCGCGCTGCGAGGCGTTGAGCCGTTCGTTGATCTGGATCGTCAGGATGTCGCCGACATAGCGCGGCTTGCGGTCCTCGAACAGCGGCCGGTAGCCGGCCGGACTGAAGATCCCGCCGGTCGGTACGCCGCCCGCGGCGGCCGGCTGCTCCGGTCGCGCCGTCGTCTGCGCTCCGACGGACACCGGATGCCTGGGTGCCGCGCAACCGGCCAGCGCGATCAGCGACACGACGATGGCAAGTCTCATCTGGGTGCAGCGCATGGTTTTCACCGCACAGGTGCGAAGACACGGACAAGGAACGGATCGACGGTACGCATTTCCGCGCCAGCGTGTTAGCGTGGTTCGAACGGTCCTTACAGTTGGCTCAACCGCGCGAGCATCTGGTCGCTGGTCTGGATCGCCTTCGAGTTGATCTCGTAGGCACGCTGCGTCTGGATCATCGAGACGAGTTCCTCGACGACGTTGACGTTGCTGGTCTCCAGGTACCCTTGCTGCAGCAGCCCGAGGCCGTTGGTGCCCGGCGTGTTGGCCGCGGCGGTGCCGCTGGCGGCCGTCTCGACGAACAGGTTTTGCCCGCGCGACTCCAGCCCCGCCGGGTTCTGGAACGTCGCGAGCTGGATCGAGCCGATGTTCTGCGGCGCCGCCTGCCCCGGCAGCGTGACGGTGACCGTGCCGTCCTGACCGATCGTGACGCTCTGCGCATTCGGCGGCACGGTGATCGCCGGCGACAGCGCGAAACCGGCCGCGGTGACGAGCGCGCCATTGGCATCGACGTGAAACGATCCGTCGCGCGTGTACGCCGTCGTGCCGTCGGGAAGCTGGATCTGGAAGAAGCCCTGTCCGTTGATCGCCAGATCGAACTGGTTGCCGGTCTGCTGCAGGTTGCCCTGCGTGAACATGCGCGGCGTGGCGACCGCGCGCACGCCGGTGCCGACCTGCAGCCCGGTCGGCAACTGCGTCTGCTGCGACGAATTCGCACCCGCTTGCCGCACGTTCTGGTACAGCAGATCCTCGAACGCCACACGCGCACGCTTGAAACCGGTCGTGCCGACGTTGGCGAGATTGTTCGAGATCACGTCGAGCTGTGTTTGCTGCGCGTCGAGTCCCGTCTTGCTGATCCACAGGCTTTTGATCATCTCTGGCTCCGGTGTCCTTGCCGTGCTCCGTGGTCCGTGACCGTTGCGGCGCATCCCGCCGTCACAGAACCTATCTCATGGCCCGCGGCGGCCGCGTTGCGACGAGAAGCGGGCGGATGCTAGGCGGCGCGCGAAGGACA
>CAZIJU010000013.1:0-55415 GCA_964539745.1 uncultured Burkholderiaceae bacterium
CTCGGCCGGCAGAACAAGATGACCGGCGCCGCCGAGCAGTACCAGTACATCCTGCGCGACGAGTCGATGCACTGCAACTTCGGCATCGACCTGATCAACCAGATCAAGCTGGAAGAGCCGCAGCTCTGGACGCCGGCCTTCCGCGAAGAGATCCGCGGACTGTTCCGCAGGGCGGTCGACTTGGAGTACGCGTACGCGGAGGACACGATGCCACGCGGCGTGCTCGGGCTGAACGCGCCGATGTTCAAGAGCTACCTGCGCTACATCGCCAACCGCCGCTGCCAGCAGATCGGCATCGAGCCGCTGTTCGGTCCCGAGGACAATCCGTTCCCCTGGATGAGCGAGATGATCGACCTGAAAAAGGAGCGGAATTTTTTCGAGACGCGCGTGATCGAGTACCAGAGCGGTGGCGCGTTGAGTTGGGAGTGAAGACGCGAGTGCGCCGAGCGATTGAACGGTCGAAGCGTGGAAGAAATCGAACACTCATCGAACGATCGCGCGGAAAAATCTTGCGATCCAATTCGATTGCGAGTAAAAAGCGACCTGACATTTGGTTGCTCGATCAGTTGGTCCAACAAGCGACGATCGATCACTGAGTTGAATACAGACAGTCACAGTCAACGACTCATCGTCAAAGTACACAGACGACGGACAGACGGGACGTTCAGGTTCTGCGGGATCGCTCCCGCTCTTGAAACGAAGCCCTTGGTCCGGTCCTTCCAGCCGCAACGCCTCGCTCTTCCAGACGCCGGCCTCGCGCCGGCGTTTTCTTTGCGCGCAGCCTCTGCAGCTTTGGCCGCTGCGCGTCGTGCCGGATTCATCAGCGTCAGCGGTCAGTGCTCTGACCGTTCCGCGCACAACTCGGATATGCGCCAATCAAAACGCATTTCTGGGGGTGCCGCGGCGACAGTGCCTCCGCATGCGCCGATGAATAGCTCGAACGGACGGCTCGTGCCGCCCGCGCGGGTTGCAACTTCAACCACCTAGCACTGACCTTTTTAAGGAGATACGCATGGCCACGAAGAAAGCTGCGAAGAAGTCTGCCAAGAAACCGGCCAAGAAGGCCGCGAAGAAGTCGGCCAAGAAGGCTGCGAAAAAGACAGCCAAGAAGGCTGCGAAAAAGACCGCTAAAAAAAAAGTAGCTAAAAAAAAAGTAGCTAAGAAGTCGGCCAGGAAGGCTGCCAAGAAGCCGGCGAAGAAGGCTGCCAAGAAGCCGGCGGCGAAAGCCAAGCCGGCGGCGGCCGCCGCACCCGCACCCGCGGCTGCGGTCGCGCCATCGACGGCTGCTGCGCCGGGCGCGAAGACCGCGCTGAATCCGGCCGCCGCTTGGCCCTTCCCGACGGGTAGCCGTCCGTAAGTCCTCGCGACTTATGAGCCTGCGGGGCGCTGGCATCCAGCGCCCCGCTTTTTTCTCGGCATCGGCGCGGAGGCGCAACGCGCGCTCGTTAGAATCCGGTCCACGTCATTCGGAGCCGGACCGTCATGCTGCTCGTCGACATCGCCCGTCTGCTGGTCGAAACGGTGGCGGCGCTGCTCGGCGTGACGCTGCTGCTGCGCGCATACATGAACTGGATCGGCATGCCGGGGCGCAATCCACTGGCGCAGTTCGTCTTCGCGCTGACCGACTGGCTCGTGCGGCCGCTGCGGCGCGTGCTTCCTGCGGCGGGTCGATTGGACACGGCGTCGCTGTTCGCCGCCTACCTGGTCGCCGTCGTGCTTCTAATCCTGACGTTCCTGCTGATCGGTGCCGGCAGCGGCGTCTGGCCATGGAGCACCGTCTTTTTGGCCGCGTTCGTCTATCTCGCGCGGTGGGTACTGTACCTCGTGATGTGGCTGACGATCATTCACGTGGTCCTGAGCTGGGTGAACCCGTATGCGCCGGTCGCGCCGGCGATGGCGATGCTGGTCCGGCCGTTTCTGGCGCCGTTTCAGCGCCTGGTGCCGCTCATCGGCGGAATCGACCTGTCGCCGGTGGTTCTGATCGTGGTGGTCAACATCCTGCTGCTGGTCGTCAACCGCAGCGGCTTCTGAGACCCCCGAAAGAAAACGAAAACGCGCGGTCGGTGCCGCGCGTTTGCGCTTCCTTCGTCGATGGCCCTAGCGTGTCACGCGCGTCACGCCGCCTTGGGTCAGCAGCCGCACGCGATCGCCCGGCTTGAACTGCTGGCCGTCGACCTCCTGGACGATCGCGCGCAACTCGCCGTTATCCAGCTTCACCGTGATCTCGAGTCCGGGCACTTTGCCGGCCTGGTTTTCGATCGCCTGGCCAATCACGCCGCCGGCGACCGCTCCCGCCACGGCGCCGACCACCGATCCGCGCCCCTGGCCGATGCCGCTTCCCGCCAAGCCACCGATCACCGCCCCGGCCCCGGTACCAACGCCGGTCTGGCCACGATCGATCGTGACTTCGCGCACGCTTTCGACGGTGCCCATACGAACGATCTGCTCGCGCTGCGCTTCGCCGGCACGGTACACGCTGGCCGAGCGCTGCTGGGTCGCGCAGCCGGACAGCGTCGCCAGCGCCACCGCGCCAACGCCGAAAACAACGATCCACGACTTTCTTTCCATCCGAACCTCCGATTCGTTTCTCATCGACCGGCCCGAAAAAAGCGGCGACCGACCTCGCAACCTGGTTGCAGTGTAGCGGCGATGCGCGGCCGCACGGTATCAGATTGTTACCCTCAAGCGCGGCGCGCCGCTTACCAGGGCCGGTAGCCGAAAGCCTCGAAGAAGCGATCGGCCACGATCATCCGGTCGGCCGTGTGGTTCTGCGCGCCGCCGCGTTCGATCTTCAGCGATCCCATGACAGCGGCGAGCCGGCCGGTCGTGCCCCAGTCGAGGTCGTGCTCGATTCCATACAGCAGGCCGGCTCGGTACGCGTCGCCGCACCCAGTCGGGTCGACGACAGCGCGCGCCGGCGCGATCGGAATCTGCAGCACTTCGCTGCCAGTGTAGATCTCCGAGCCGCGGCCACCGTGTGTGACGACGAGCGCCTTGACTCTCCGCGCAATCGATCCGAGGTCGAGGCCCGTCTTCTCGACCAGCAGCTTCGCCTCGTAGTCGTTCAGCGCGACGTAGTGCGCGCGCTCGATGAACCAGGCGAGGTCCTCGGCGCTGAACATCGGCAGCCCCTGACCAGGATCGAAGACGAACGGAATGCCGTGATCGGCGAACTGCTGCGCGTGCTGCAGCATGCCGTCTCGGCTGTCGGGTGCGACGATGCCGAGCCGGATCGACCCGTCGCTGGGCACCGAATTCAGGTGCGAGTGCGACATTGCGCCCGGATGAAACGCGGTGATCTGGTTGTCGTCGATGTCGGTCGTGATGAATGCCTGCGCGGTGAACGTGCCGGGCACGTGCCGAATGTGGCGACGGTCGATACCGAGGGCGTCGAGTCGGTCCAGATACGGCTGCGCATCGTCGCCGACCGTCGCCATCGGCACGGGCGAGCCGCCGAGCAGCTTCAGGTTGTAGGCGATGTTGCCGGCGCAGCCGCCGAACTCGCGGCGCATCTCCGGCACCAGGAACGAGACGTTCAGGATGTGCACCTGCTCGGGCAGGATGTGATCCCTGAAGCGGCCGTTGAAGACCATGATCGAGTCGTACGCGATCGAACCGCAGACCAGGATGCTCATGTCGGAAAGTGTTGGATCGGCGCGGGCTGCCGCTGTCACAGGTAGAAGGGATAAACGACGAAGCCCGCGGCGGCAAGACCGCGCGCCTCGAATGCGATTCGGATCGTGTAGTCGCTGCCCGCGGCGAGTCCTTCGTCGATTCGCGACGAGGGTTCGCCCGCCGATGCGAGGTAGTCGACCGGCGCGAAGACCTTGCGGGCGAGGGCACGGTTCTGCACGTCGGTCAACGTCACCTCGATTGCCGGAAGTGCGACCTTGAAGTGGGCGCGGTTGCGCACGACCGCGGTCAGTTCGAGCACGTCGGTGCCGGGGATCGCCTGCAGTTCCGTGCCGACGATGGCAAGCAACTCCGCGCGCGCAGGCCAGCCGACGGTGCAGCCGAACGCTTCGCACAACTGAACCAGACTCGGCCGCAGCGACGGCCAGCGGGTTGCGAGCTCGGTACGGAATACGACGGCCAACTGCGCGAGCAGCAGCAGAGCGAGCAGCACCGAGCCGCCGCCGAAGACGAGCGAGAAGCCCTTGCGCGGCTGCCGCTGCTGACCGCGCAAGAAGTCGGGCTCGTCGTCTACGTCGACCGCACCTGCTTCGACGTCCGTGTCGGAAGCCAGGCCGGTGTCCGGTTCGGGCGTTCGCTGCCTGGCGCGTCGCAACCGCGCTTGCGCGTGCACGCGCTCGTCTGGTTCGTCGCGGTTTGTGCTCGAACTCTCAGGCCGAGCCGGTTCGGCGAGGTTCGTCGCCGTCCCCGATGCGTCGGCGCCCGGCGCGAGGAGCGTCGGAACGGAGGACTCGGCGATCTCCTTTTCGATCGAAGTTTGCGACCCGTCCGAGCGCCCGACCGCCTTCGGCGGCGTGGCGTCGGCAGGCAGGGCGCGCGCGGGCGGGTGTTGCGCGTCGACCGGTTGCGCCGGTTTGTCCTCGCGCGCGACTGGCCTGGACTGCGCCAGCCGTTCGGGCGAGATGCGCAACGTCAACGGTGGCTCGTGCCTGGCAGGCGACGGCGTCGATGCGGTCGCGGGCGGCGCCGGGTCGTCGACGTAGGTCAGGCTGCCGATCGCGTCGAACACGTGACGGCACGCGCCACAGCGGACCAGCCCGCCGCGCAGCTTGAGCTGGTCCGCGACGACGCGGAACAGCGCGTGGCAGTTGGGGCAGCGTGTTGCGAGCGCCATCGGTGGCCTAGCCCGACCGCGTTCCGGCGAGACACACCCAGCCTTCGTCGGCAGCCCACACGCGCAACGGCACGCGCGCGTCGGCGGCTGCGTAGGCGTCGATCAGCTCCTGCGCCTGCCGTTCGAGGATTCCGGAAAGCACAAGCGAACCACCGGGCGCGACGCGCGCGAGCAGCGCGGGCGCGAGCATCTTCAGCGGATTCGACAGGATGTTGGCGAGCACGAGATCGAAGCAGCGGGCGGGCAGGCGGTCGGGCGCAGTGTAATCGGCCGCCACCGCGTTGTTCGCAGAGTTCGCGCGCGCGGTCGCGAGCGCCTGCGCGTCGACATCGGTGCCGACGACGGTGCCGGCGCCCAGTTTCGCCGCGGCGATCGCGAGGATGCCCGAGCCGCAGCCATAGTCGAGCACGCTTGCGCCAGGACGCAGCTCCGCGTCGAGCCAACGCAGGCACAGCCGCGTCGTCGGATGCGTGCCCGTGCCGAACGCCGCGCCGGGGTCGAGCCGGATCGCGATCGCTGGCGGGTCCGGCGGCGCGTGCCAGCTCGGCACGATCCACAGCCGCTCGCTGATGCGCACCGGCGGAAACTGCGACTGCGTCAGCCTCACCCAGTCTGCGTCCTCGACCGCACTCAGCGATTCGATCGGCGGGCAGGCGAGTGCGCAGGCGGCGGCCGCCTCGCGCAGCAGCGCGGCCGGATCGAGCGCGGCGTCGAGCAACACGCGCACCCGATTGCGCTGCCACGCATGCCGCTCGGGCGCTAGACCCGGCTCGCCGTACAGCGGCGACTCGCGCTCGGAGTCGGCTTCGGCGTCCTCGATGGAAACGGACAGCGCACCGGCGTCGAGCAGTGCATCGGCCAGGCGCTCGGCTTCCGGCTCGGCGACGGTCAGCGTCAGCTCACGCAGCATGCGGCCGCGGCGCGCACCCGCCGGGTCAGGTCTGGTTGACCTGCCGGGCGGCGAGCCGCTTCTCAAGATAGTGGATCGATGTGCCGCCCTGCACGAACTTTTCGTCGATCAAGAGTTCGCGGTGCAGCGGGATGTTGGTCAGGATGCCTTCGACCACCATCTCTGAAAGGGCGACGCGCATGCGGGCGAGCGCCTGCGCGCGCGTGTCGCCGTAGCAGATGACTTTGCCGATCATCGAGTCGTAGTGGGGCGGAACGAAGTAACCGGCGTACACGTGCGAGTCGACGCGTACCCCCGGACCGCCGGGCGCGTGCCACGCCGTGATGCGACCCGGGCAGGGCGTGAACTTGTAGGGATCCTCTGCGTTGATCCGGCACTCGATCGCCGCGCCCTTCATCACGACATCGCGCTGGCGCAGCGCGAGCTTCTCGCCGGCCGCCACGCGAATCTGCTGCTGCACGATGTCGACGCCGGTCACCATTTCGGTGACCGGGTGCTCGACCTGCACGCGCGTATTCATCTCGATGAAGTAGAACTCTCCATCTTCGTACAGGAACTCGAAGGTTCCCGCACCGCGGTAGTTGATCTTGCGGCACGCCTCGGCGCAGCGGTCGCCGATGCGCTCGATCAGCCTGCGCGAGATTCCGGGTGCGGGCGCCTCTTCGATGATCTTCTGGTGACGCCGCTGCATCGAGCAGTCGCGCTCGCCCAGCCACACCGCGTTGCGGTGCTGGTCGGCGAGCACCTGGATCTCGATGTGGCGCGGGTTCTCCAGAAACTTCTCCATGTAGACGGCCGGATTGCCGAACGCCGCTTGCGCCTCCTGCCGCGTCATCGTCACCGCGTTGATCAGCGCTGCCTCGGTGTGCACGACGCGCATGCCGCGCCCGCCGCCGCCGCCGGCGGCCTTGATGATCACCGGATAGCCGATCGAGCGCGCGATCTTGACGATTTCGCGCGGCTCCTCGGGCAGCGCGCCCTCGGAACCCGGTACACAGGGCACGCCGGCGGCGATCATCGCCCGCTTGGCCGAGACCTTGTCGCCCATCAGCCGGATCGACTCGGGTCGCGGTCCGATGAAGACGAAACCGCTCTTTTCGACGCGCTCGGCGAAGTCGGCGTTTTCGGACAGGAAGCCGTAGCCGGGGTGGATCGCTTCGGCGTCCGTCACCTCGGCCGCGCTGATGATGGCCGGGATGTTCAGATAACTGTCTTTCGACGGCGGCGGGCCGATGCACACCGACTCGTCGGCGAGCTTTACGTATTTCGCGTCGGTATCGGCCTCGGAATGGACGACCACCGTCTTGATGCCCATCTCGCGGCAGGCGCGTTGGATGCGCAGGGCGATTTCGCCGCGGTTTGCGATCAGGATCTTTCCGAACATAGGTGCCCGCGGCTCACTCGCCGGCGATTTGGCTGCGGCCGGCGCTGCGCGCCTTCACGTGCGCTGCGCGCACGTGAGCCTTCGCCGCAACGGGCGCGCTTTGCGCGCCGTTGTCGCCGCGGTTTGCGATCAGGATCTTTCCGAACATAGGTGCCCGCGGCTCACTCGCCGGCGATTTGGCTGCGGCCGGCGCTGCGCGCCTTCACGTGCGCTGCGCGCACGTGAGCCTTCGCCGCAACGGGCGCGTTTTGCGCGCCGTCGTCGCTGCGGCCGGCGTTGCGTGGCCTCGCGCTCACGCTTCTCGCACCGTGGGGCGCCGAAACGGCCCGGACCGCGCTGGACGATCGGTGCTGCACGACCGCTATCCGATCACGAACAACGGCTGGCCATATTCGACGGCTTGGCCATTTTCCACCAGGATCTCTTTGACAGTGCCTGCGACCTCAGCCTCGATCTCGTTGAGCAGCTTCATCGCCTCGATGATGCACAGCGTGTCGCCGGGCTTGACGGCCTGGCCCACTTCGACGAAGGGCTTCGCGCCCGGGCTGGATGAGCGATAGAAGGTGCCGACCATCGGCGACTTGACGACGTGCCCCTTCGGTTCTTCGGCGGCCGGTGCAGTTGCCGCCGCCTGGGCCGGCGCTGCGGCACCGCCGGCTGCGCTGGGCGGCGGCGCTTGGTACACGGCGGCGGGGGCCGGGGCGGGCACCGGCGCCGGCGCGGAAACCGGATTGTGTTTGACGATGCGGACCTTGTCTTCGCCTTCGGTGACCTCGATTTCGGCGATGCCCGACTCGGCCACGAGATCGATCAGCGTCTTCAGTTTTCTGAGATCCATGTTCCCTCCGCGTCCAGCGCGTGCCGGGCCGCGCCGGTCGGCCTAAGCTGCGCCGTCGCCCAGCGCGTATTCGAGCGCGTAGCGATAGCCGGCCGGGCCCAGTCCGACGATCGATCCAATTGCGAGATCCGCCAAGTACGAGCCGTGGCGAAAATCCTCCCGCCGGTGGACGTTGGACAGATGAACTTCGATAAACGGGATCCGGACGGCGGCCAGGGCGTCGCGCAAAGCGATGCTGGTGTGCGTGAGCGCGCCCGCGTTGATGACGATGAACTCGATCCCTTCGCCGCGTGCCGCGTGGATGCGGTCGATCAGCGCGCCTTCGTGGTTGCTCTGGAAAAAAGCGATGCTGGCATTGCGCTTGGCGGCGATCTCGGCGAGTTCCTGCTCGATGTCCTTCAGCGTGCGCGCGCCGTAGATCGCCGGCTCGCGCGTGCCGAGAAGGTTCAGGTTGGGCCCGTTGAGGACCAGAATGTGATTCGCCACGTGCCGCGCATCTGGGCCTTCAGTCAGGAATGCTGCCGATGGCGCCAGAAATCAACAGAAGGCGCGGATTGTGATTAGAAAATGCTTGGATGTCCAGCCCGGAATCCTTATCGCGGCGATCCCTGAGCTGACAGCGCGGCGTCCAGCCAGGCGCGCAGCTCCGCCGGCTTGACCTGCCCGACCTTGCGCTGAACGACCTTACCATCGCGCGCGATGAGCACAGTATAGGGCAGCACGCCCGCCTGGTTGCCAAGTTCGCGGCCCAGGTCGGTTCCGCCGACGCCGGCGACCAGCAGCGGCAGCGTGATCCCGAGGCGGTCGCGAAACTCGCTGATCTTGGCCGCGTTGTCGATCCCGACTCCGATGATCTCGACGCCGCGCGCGCGGTATTCGTCGCGGACGCGCTGCAGGTCCGGCATCTCCTCGACGCACGGCGGGCACCAGGTCGCCCAGAAATTGACGACCAGCGGACGGCCCTTCCACTGCGCGATCGGCTGCGGTCGCCCGTCCGCATCGTCGAGCGTGCTCGCGAACAGTACGCTCGTATCGGCGACGACGGGCTGCGGCGCGACGCGCATCCATGCCACGCCCGCGCCGGCGGCAACGGCGATCGCCGCCGTGGCGACGAACGCGAGCAGCGTCTGCGTCCGGGTCATCGCTCCGAGGCGCGCGTGGTATGCGCGAGCAGCGTGCGCAGCATCTCGATGTTCGCGCGCCCGGCCGTCTCGACCGCATGCAGCGTGGGGTCGGTCGACCGGAAGCGCGCGGCCACGCGGATCGCATCGCTCGCGTGCACGCTCAAAATGATGCCCACGCGCGCGGGCAGTCCGCTGTCGCGCGCCGTGCGCACGACGAACTGCAGCACCTCTTCCGGCCCGCCTGGCTCGTCGGCGCCGGGCTCGACCTCGAAGTCGATGCCCGCGTTCAGCAGCGCGATTTCGACGTCCTTCACGCTGTCGGTGAACAGATGCAGGTGGACGTCGGAGTGCTCCGTCGCCGTTCCGTTGAGCACGGCGCCCACCAGATGCGGGTTGAACTCGGCGAGGCGGCTCATCCAGTCCAGCGCCAGGCGCCGCAGCGCGGCAAGTTGTGCCGGTTGCGAGTCTGCCGCGAACGTCTGCAGGTAGCGTCTGAGCTCCGCTTCGACGAGCGCGTTGTCCGGAAGCTGCGCGCGTGCGACATCGCCTTCGCCCAGAATCGCGCGCACCGCCTTTCGTTTCGCAAGCGCGTAGTCGCAGCCCTCCTCGGCGATCAGGCGCGCCGCGGCGGCGGCGATCTCGATCGCCGTGTCGCCGCTGTTCGCGTGGGGGTCGTAGGGGCGGTTCATCGTGGGTTCCCGCGGTCGGTGCGCATCCGCAGGCGCGCAGTGTAACGAAGCGCGTCGGCCGACCGCGGCTCAGTAGAATGCGCCGCTTGCCCTGGGCGATCGACGTACATGCATCTTCACATACTCGGCATCTGCGGTACCTTCATGGCGGGGCTGGCGCTGCTCGCTCGCGCGGCCGGCCATCGGGTGACCGGGTGCGACGCCAACGTCTATCCGCCGATGAGCGATCAGCTCCGCGACGCCGGGATCGAACCGATCGAAGGCTACGACGCCGCACAACTGCGCCTGCAGCCGGATCGTTTCGTGATCGGCAACGTGGTCAAGCGCGGCAATCCGCTGATGGAGGCGATCCTCGATGCGGGCGCGCCATTCGTCTCCGGACCGCAATGGGTCGGCGAGCAGCTGCTGCGCGGACGCTGGGTGCTCGGTGTGGCGGGTACACACGGCAAGACGACGACGAGCGCGATGCTGGCATGGATCCTCGATAGCGCGGGGCTCGCACCCGGATTTCTGATCGGCGGGGTGCCGCAGGACTTCGGCGTGTCGGCGCGTCCCGGGACGAGCGACTTCTTCGTCATCGAGGCCGACGAGTACGACACCGCGTTCTTCGACAAGCGCAGCAAGTTCGTGCACTACTTTCCGCGCACGGCGGTGCTGAACAACCTCGAATACGACCACGCCGACATCTTCCCCGACCTGGCGGCGATCGAAACGCAGTTCCATCACCTGGTCCGCACGATCCCGGCGTCGGGCCGGCTCGTCGTCAACGGCGCGGACGCGGCGCTGGGCCGCGTGCTCGCGCGCGGCTGCTGGTCCGAGATCGAGCGCTTCGGCAGCGATACGGGCTGGCGCGCGCTCGACATCGAGGAAGGCGAGCGGCACGCGTTCGACGTAGCGTTCGGCGACGCGCGCTATGGCCGTCTCGAACTGCCGTTGGCCGGCGCGCACAATCGCGCCAACGCGATCGCCGCGATCGCGGCCGCACGGCATGCCGGCGTCGCACCACGCATCGCGATCGAGGCGCTCGCACGGTTCAACGGCGTCAAGCGCCGGCTCGAGGTGCGCGGGGTGCGCAACTGCGTGACGGTGTACGACGACTTTGCGCATCATCCGACCGCGATCGAACTGACGATCGCGGGCCTACGGCGAAAAGTCGGCGCGCAGCGCATCCTCGCCGTGCTCGAGCCGCGGTCGAACACGATGAAGCTGGGCAGCATGAAGGCGCTGCTGCCGGGCAGCCTGCGCGAAGCCGATCGCGTGTACTGCTATGGCGCGCGCGAAGGCAAGGGCGCGCTCGGCTGGGACCCGGCGCAGGTGCTCGCGCCGCTCGGCGCGCGCGCGCAGACCTTCGATCGCATCGACGCGCTGGTTGCCGCGGTGGTCGGCGAAGCCCGGCCCGGCGACCACGTGCTGGTGATGAGTAACGGCGCCTTCGGCGGGGTGCACGACAAGCTGCTCGAAGCGCTGTCGGTCGCACGCGTGAAGGAGCAGGCGGCGTGATCCTTTATCTGCACGGCTTCCGCTCGTCTCCGGCGTCGAAGAAGGCCACGCAGATCAGGCAGGCGCTGCGTGCGCGCGGGCGGGCCGACGACTATATGTGCCCGCAACTGCCGACCTCCCCGCGCGCGGCGATCGGCGTCGCACTCGCGGCCGCGAAGCTCGAAGATCCGGCGCGACTCGCATTGATCGGCTCCTCGCTCGGCGGCTACTACGCGACCTACGTCGCCGAGCAGACCGGCTGCCGCGCGGTGCTGCTGAACCCCGCGATCCGGCCGTACGACGATCTGCGCGCCTACCTCGGCGCGCAGCCGGTGTACTTCTCGGACGCGACGATCGAGATGAAACCGGAGTATCTGGACGAACTGCGTGCGATCGACACGCCGCGCATCACGCGCCCGGAACGCTATTTTCTGGTCGCTGCCACCGGCGACGAGCTGATCGACTGGCGCACGATGGTCGAAAAGTACGCGGGCTGCCGACAGCGCGTCATCGAGGGTTCGGATCACTCGATTTCGGACTTCGCGAACTACCTCGACGAGGTGCTCGCGTTCTGTGGAATTCAATAGAGGGAGTACAGGCATGCGCCTGAAAGGCAAGGTCGCGATCGTCACCGGCGGCGCGCAGGGTATCGGGCTGGCGACCGCGCGCAAGTTCATTGAAGAAGGCGCGACGGTGGCGATCTGCGACGTGCGCGGGACAGCGGTCGATGCGGCGGTCGACGAACTGAAGGCGACCGCGGCGGGGCTCGCCGCTCACATCGAGGGTTATGTCGTCGACGTGACGAGGCGGCCGCAGATCGACGCGATGGTCGGCGAGGTGAGGGCGCGGCACGGGCGCGTCGACGTGCTGGTCAACAACGCTGGCATCACGATGGACGCGCGGCTGCAGAAGATGACCGACGAACAGTTTGACAAGGTGATCGCGGTCAACCTCAAAGGGACGTACAACTGCGCGCAGGCGGTCGTCGACACGATGGTGACGCAGGGCTTCGGCGTGATCCTGAACGCGTCGAGTGTCGTCGGTCTGCACGGCAACTACGGCCAGACCAACTACGCGGCGAGCAAGTTCGGCGTGATCGGCTTCGTCAAGACCTGGGCGCGCGAGCTGGGGCCGAAGGGAATCCGCTGCAACGCGGTCTGCCCAGGCTTCATCGCCACCCCGATCCTGCATACGATCCCCGACAAGGTCATGGCGCAGATGACCGAGCGTGTTCCGCTGAAGCGGCTCGGACGCCCGGAGGAAGTCGCCAACCTCTACGCTTTCCTCGCGTCCGACGAGGCGAGCTACATCAACGGCGCGGTGATCGAAGTCACCGGCGGGCTGACCGTCTGATGGAAGCGAAGCCCGGTCCGCTGCCGGCGTCGGCGCAGCGCGTGCAGGACGCGCTCGCCGCGCTGGGGCTCGCCTCGCGCGTCGTCGAGCTGGCGGTCGCCGCGCGCACGTCGCAGCAGGCGGCCGACGCGCTCGGTGTCGCCGTCGGACAGATCGCCAAGTCGCTGGTGTTCCGCGCGGCGAAGAGCGACCGCGCGGTGCTGGTGATCGCGGCCGGCGACCGCCGCGTCGACGAGGCGAAGATCGCGGTGCTGCTCGGCGAACCGATCGAACGCGCGTCGCCCGAGTTCGTCCGTGCGGCGACCGGTTTCGCGATCGGCGGCGTGGCCCCGGTCGCGCACGCTGCACCGATGACGACCTTCTTCGACACCTCCCTGCGGCGCTTCGATGTCGTCTGGGCGGCGGGCGGCACGCCGAACTGCGTGTTCCCGGTCGCGCCGGCGGATCTGCTGCGCGCAAGCGGGGCGACCGAAACGGCGATCGGCTGAAACGCGGATGGACACCAACTTCGTTTCGGCCGTCGTTTTGCTGCTCCTGGTGTGCGACCCGTTCGGCAACGTGCCCCTTTTTATCAGCGCGCTACGCGACGTGCCGCGCAAACGCCGCCGCCGCGTGATCCTGCGCGAGTGCCTGATCGCCTTCGTCGTGCTGACGGTGTTCGTCTTCGTCGGTCAGCCTTTCCTCGACCTGCTCGGACTGTCGGAACTGAGCCTGCAGATCGGCGGCGCCGTCGTGCTGATGCTGGTCGCGATCCGGATGGTGTTTCCTTCGCCCGAAGGCGTGTTCGGACACGCCCCCGGCGGCGAGCCGTTCATCGTTCCCCTCGCCGTGCCGGCGCTGGCCGGTCCGTCGGCGTTGGCGACCGTGCTGCTGCTCGTATCGCGCGATCCGCAGCGAACCTGGGCCTGGGTCGCGGCGATCGCCGTCGTGATGACGATCAGCGCCGTGATCCTCGCTTTCGCCGAACGCCTGCAGCACTGGCTCGGCGAACGCGTGACGGTCGCGTTCGAGCGCCTGATGGGACTGGTGCTCGCGGCGATCGCGGTCGAGCTGATGCTGCGCGGGATCAAGAGCTTCGTCGCGCAGCTGTAGAGCGCACGCCGTCGATGGCCAGGTATCTGCTTTTCGAAGAAGACGGTACGTTTCGTGCTGGAACCGTGCTCGCCGCGACCGACGCGTCGTACCAGGTCGAGCTGGCGAGCGGCAAGCGCACGAAGGTCAAGGCCTCGCACGTGCTGCTCGCCTTCGATCAGCCAGCGCCCGCGCAGCTTCTGCAGCAGGCGAACGCCGCGGCCGAAGCGATCGACGTCGACTTCCTGTGGGAGTGCGCGCCGCAGGACGAATTCGGCTTTGCCGATCTGGCGCGCGAGTACTTCGGGCACGCGCCGAATGCGGTCGAGGCGGCGAGCATCCTGTTCAGGCTGCACGCAGCACCCGTGTACTTCCATCGCAAGGGGCGCGGCCGTTATCGTCCGGCGCCGCCGGACGTGCTGAAGGCTGCGCTTGTCGCCCTCGAGCGCAAGCGCCGGCAGGAAGAACTGAGGCAACAGTACATCGATGCGCTGAAGGCCGGCGAGCTGCCGGCCGCGATCGCGCAACTCGGCGTGCAGTTGCTGGTGCGACCCGACAAGAACAGCATCGAATACAAGGCGGTCGAACAGGCCGCCAACGAGCTGCAGATGGCGCCGCTGCGCCTGCTGCTGGCGCGTGGGGCAATCGCTTCGCCCTATCGCTGGCACGTCGACAGCTTTCTTGCGACTGCCTTTCCGGGCGGCACAGGTTTCGCCGCGGACCTGCCGCCGCCGGCGCTGCCGGAGGATCTGCCACTCGCGGACGCGGCGGCGTATTCGATCGACGACAGCGCGACGACCGAGATCGACGATGCGTTTTCACTGCAGCGGTTCGACGGCCGCGTGCGCGTCGGCATCCATATCGCTGCGCCCGGTGCCGCGATCCCGCGTGGGCATCCGCTCGACGCGGTCGCGCGCGCGCGCATGTCGACCGTGTATGCGCCCGGGCTGAAGATTACGATGCTGCCGGAACCGTGGATCGACGCGTTCTCGCTGAACGAAGGCAAGGTCGTTCCGGTGCTTTCGCTGTACGTCGATGTCGACCCGCAGTCGTACGCGATCCTCGCACACCGCACGGCGGTCGAGCGCGTTCGCATCGCCGGCAATCTGCGGCACGACCGGCTCGACGAGATCGTCACCGAAGAGGCGGTCGCCGCATGCGCGCTGCCGATCGAGTTCGGCGAGGAACTCCGTTTCCTTTGGCGCTGGGCGCGCGTGCTGATGGGCGAGCGCGAGGCGGTGCGCGGCAGGCCCGAGCCGCTCGGCCGCATCGACTACACGTTCGTCATCGACGGCGAAGGCGAACATGCGCACGTGACGATCCGTCCGCGCAAGCGCGGCGCGCCGCTGGATCTGATCGTCGCCGAGCTGATGATCCTCGCCAACAGCCACTGGGGCGGCTGGCTCGCGGAGGGCAAGCGCGCCGGCATCTATCGTTCGCAGCGCTTCGAGCGCGGCGTGAGCCGCGTGCGGATGAGCACGACGCCGGCGCCGCATGAGGGCATCGGTGTCGATCACTACGCGTGGTGCACTTCACCGTTGCGGCGGTACGTCGATCTGGTCAACCAGCGGCAGCTCATCGCCGCGGCGCGCGGCGAACCCGCGCCGTATGCGGCGAACGACGCGGAACTGTTCGCGGTCGTGTCCGGCTTCGACGCCGCTTATGCCGCGTATGCGGACTTCCAGTACAAGATGGAGCGCTACTGGTGCCTGCGCTGGCTGCAGCAGGAGGACGTGCGGCGCATCGGCGCGACGGTGATCAAGGGTGACCTGCTGCGGCTCGACGGGTTGCCGCTCGTGACGCGACTGCCGGGCATGCCCGAGCTGCCGCGTGGGCAGCGGCTCGAACTGGACCTGCTCGGCGTCGACCTGGTCGACCTTGTGCTCGAGGCGCGCGTTCACCAGGTGCTCGCCGCGCAGGCGGCGGAGGAGGCGCTCGGGCTCGACGAGCTGCCCATGGAGGAGCCGCCCGAACTGCCGGCGACGTCGGACGCCGCAGCCGCGCCGCCGGCCGGTTGACGACGTTGACGGATCGACGCGCGCGACGCTGGCTACAATCGGCCCGATCTCGCACTCGTCCCGCTCGGACCCCGACGTGCACTCCGTCAACAGCATCGTCAGCGACAGAATCCTGATGACCGCGTTCGCCGTCTCGCTGGGACTGCATGCGACCGCGCTGGCGATCCGTTTCGTCGATCCGGAATTTCTGCGCGTACGTTCGACCGATCCGCCGCTAGAGATCATCCTGGTCAACGCGCGCAGCGAAGTTCGGCCGCCGAGTCCAGACGCGCTCGCGCAGGCCAACCTCGACGGTGGCGGCGCCAACGACGCCGGGCGGCGCACTTCGCCGCTGCCGAGTGCGTTCGAGATGCGCGACGGCGATACGCTGGATGCCGCGCGCCGCGCGGTGCAGCAGCTCGAAGAGGAACAGAAGAAGCTGCTCGCGCAGCTCGAACGCGGCGAACTCGCACAGCCCACGCCACTTAGCGAGTCCCGACCCGCCGCCGACACCGGTTCGGTCGAGCAGGTCGCGCGCCAGCTCGCGCGCATGCAGGCCGAAATCGCGAAGCAGATCTCCGACTACCAGAAGCGGCCGCGACGTCATCACTTCATGCCGAGCACCTCCGAGTACCGTTTCGCGCGCTACGTCGAGGACTGGCGGGCGCGCGTCGAGAAGATCGGCAACGAACACTATCCGGAGGAAGCGCGCGGCAAGATCTACGGCGCGCTGCGCATGACCGTGGCGATACGCAAGGACGGCACGGTGGCGGAGGCGACGATCGAGGAATCGTCTGGCGCGCCGGTGCTCGACCGCGCGGCCCGGCGTATCGTCAAGCTCGCTGCGCCGTATCCGCCGTTTCCGCCGGATATTGCGCGCGACACGGATATCCTGGAAATTACGCGGACCTGGATCTTCACCAACGATCAGCTCGCAACCAAGAGCGATGCGTCAACCCGTCAAGCGCAACCATGAGCCGCGAGCCGAAGATCGACAAGTACGCCGTGGTCGGCAACCCGATCGCGCATAGCCGCTCGCCCGAGATCCATCGGCTGTTCGCGAAGCAGACCCGACAATCGATCAGCTACGAAAAGCTCGAAGCGCCGCTGGACGGCTTCGAGGAATTTGCGCTTGGGCTGCGCGACGCCGGCTATCTCGGCCTGAACGTGACGATCCCGTTCAAGATCGATGCCGCCAAGCTCGCCGATGACCTGACGCCCAGGGCGCGGCTCGCAGGCGCGGTCAACACGCTGAAGTTCGACGGTGACGCGATCCTCGGCGACAACACCGACGGCATCGGCTTCGTGCGCGACGTCACGCAGCGGCTGAAGTTCAAGCTTGCCGGCTCGTGCATCCTGATCCTGGGCGCAGGCGGCGGCGTACGAGGGCTGATCGGTGCGCTGCTCGAACAGAAGCCCAAGTGGATCGCGGTGGCCAACCGCACGCACGGCCGGGCGCAGGAACTTGCCGACGAATTCGGCATCGAGGCGATCCACTTCGACGAAGTACCGGCCGAGCACTTCGACATCGTGATCAACGGCACCGCGACCAGCCTGAACCACGCAACACCCGCGATCGACCCTGAAACGTTCGACGATTGCACGCTTGCCTACGATCTGGTCTACGCGCCCGAGCCCACGCCCTTCATGCAGTTGGCGAAGTCGGGCGGGGCCAAGACGGTCTCCGACGGCCTCGGCATGTTGATCGAGCAGGCAGCCGAATCGTTCTACGTATGGCGCGGCGTCCGGCCTTCGACCGCGCCCGTGTACAAGGAGATGCGGCGCCTTCTCGAGGAAGAGGCGCGCAGCGCCGCGACCGCGGCGCGATGAACCCATCGCGGTTCGTCGTCCGCTGGGTCGGGCGACTGGTGCTGCTTGCGGTGATGGCGTTGGCCGTCGTGCAGCTTTGGTACTTCGCGTGGATCGCGTACTGGCGCTGGGAGAATCCGGGCGAAACGGCGTTCATGCGGCGCGAACTCGCTCGGCTGCAGCAGAAAAATCCGAACGCGCAACTTCGGCATCAGTGGGTTTCGTACGCGCGCATCTCGGACAACCTGAAGCGCGCCGTGATCGCGGCCGAGGACGCACGCTTCACGCAACACGAAGGTGTGGACTGGGACGCGATCGAAAAGGCGTACGAGGACAACATCAGGCGCGGCCGCCGTGCCCGGGGCGGGTCGACGATCTCGCAGCAGCTCGCAAAGAACCTGTTCCTGTCGAGCGAAAAGAGCTACGTGCGCAAGGCGCAGGAACTGCTGCTCACCTACATGATCGAGTTCGCGTGGGACAAGCGGCGCATCCTGGAGGTCTACCTGAACGTCGTCGAGTGGGGTGAAGGCGTGTTCGGCGCAGAGGCTTCTGCGCGTTTCTACTACGGTATCCCGGCGGCGCAGCTCGCACCCGAGCAGGCGGCGCGGCTGGCCGCCTTTTTGCCGAACCCGAAGCGTTACGGCCGCATTCGCAGCGGGCCGTTCCTCGACCGCCGGACTGGGGACATCCTTCGCCATCTCTACAGCGTGCCGATTCCCTGATTCGCGAGGGCGGCGCCTACAATCGCGCCGGCCATGAGCGAAATCGAAACACCGGTTCAGACGCACGCCACCACCGCCGTGCCCACGCGCGACCCCGAGGAGGCGCAGCGCGCGCTCGTGCGCGTACAGGCGCTGCTCGATAAACAGCGCCGCGTCGAGTCGCTCGTGCACCGCGAATCCGCGCCGGCCGAGGACAAGAAGGCGCTGGTCGAAAGCCTGGTGCATCGCCAGCACTTGAACGAGCTGAAGGCGATCCTCGACCGACTGCATCCGGCCGATATCGCCTACATCCTCGAGGCGTTGCCGCGCGACGACCGGCTCATCGTCTGGGACGCGGTCAAGGCCGAGCGCGACGGCGAGATCCTGCTCGAGGTATCCGACGCGGTTCGCGAAACGCTGATCGCGTCGATGGACCGCGAGGAGCTGGTCGACGCGGTCGAGACGCTCGAAACCGACGAGATCGCCGACCTTGCGGACGACCTTCCTGCCGACGTCGTCGAGGAAGTCAAGCAGGGCCTGACCAACGAGGAACGCGCGCAGCTGCGCGCGGCGATGTCCTACCCAGAGGACTCGGTTGGTGCGCGGATGGATTTCGAGCTGGTGTCGATCCGCGACGACGTGACGCTCGAGGTGGTGTTGCGGTACCTGCGACGCTTCGATGCGCTGCCCGACCATACCGATCAGGTGTTCGTCGTCGACCGCGACGGCGTGCTGAAGGGTGCACTGCCGCTGGACCGGCTGCTGATCAACGAGCCCGAGACACGCGTCGCCGACGTCATGAAGACCGACATTCTCACGCTCGCGCCGATGGACGACATCGGCGAGGCGGCGCAGGCGTTCGAGCGCTACGACTTGGTATCCGCGCCGGTGGTCGACGCCAACGGCCGGCTGATCGGCCGGCTGACGGTCGACGAGGTCGTTGACGTGATCCGGGAGCAGAGCGAGGAACGCGATCTGGCGAACGCCGGCTTGCGCGAGGAAGAAGATCTTTTTTCCTCGGTCTGGAAATCGGCCAAGAACCGGTGGCTGTGGCTGGGGATCAATATGGTGACCGCGTTCTTCGCCAGCCGCGTCATCAGCGCGTTCGAGGACACGATCGAGCGCGTGGTCGCGTTGGCGGCGCTGATGCCGATCGTCGCGGGCATCGCCGGCAACTCCGGCAACCAGACCTTGACCTTGCTCGTCCGTTCCATCGCTCTTGGACAGGTCACCGGCGCCAATGCGCGGCGTCTGATTTACAAGGAAATCGGCGTGGCCTTCGCGAACGGCGTGGTTTGGGGCGGGGTCGCGGGCCTGTTTGCGTACCTGCTGTATCTGGATTCGCCGCAAGCCGTGAAGCTCGGGCTCGTGATGTTTCTCGCGATGGTGCTGAACATGCTGGTCGGCGCGCTGGTCGGGCTGGCGGTACCGCTCGCGTTGCGCGCGCTGGGACGCGACCCGGCGATCGGTGGATCGGTGCTGCTGACCTTCACGACCGATTCGGGCGGGTTCTTCATCTTTCTCGGACTGGCCACGCTGTTTTTCCGGTAGTCACTTGATGCGCCGGATCGTGAACTCGTCCTGGATCGTGTCCTTGTAGACGCTGGCGGGCGAAGCGCTGGCGAGGAAGCGCCGCGCGATTTCCTCGCCGACGGCGGTGTGCTGGACGATCGAACCGTTGTCGAATTCGATCTCGAGGACACGGTTCGCCCGGTCGTAGCCCGCCGACTTGATGCCGCCGCGGCGGATCGGCTTGCGCTCGATCGTCATCGCGTTCTTACATGGACACCTCCCGTGTGGCAAGCGAGTTTCTGAAGCTCTGACTTGGCGGATACGGCTGCGGTCTTACATCCGGCCTTGGGGTGCGACCGGCACGAGCCCGTCGCTGGCCTTGATGGTCATTCGCGAGGCCGGTGCTCATCTCCTGCGGCGGGGTTTGCACGAGGCGTCCCCCAGCACGCGATCCAGCTTTGCCCGGCCCGCGGTCCGACCGCTTTGCCATCACTTCATCGACTCGACTGGCGCACTCTTTGCGGCGTCCACTCCTGTTGGTTGGGTTGATCTACGCGGCCGCTTGCGCGGACGCACTGCCGGGCCTGACGCTTTGCCAGTCCCGCTGATACGTGCGGCCATGGGCCACCAGCGCCCAGGCCGTGCGTGCCATCTTGTTGGCCAGCGCCACCACCGCCACGTTCGGCGGGCGGCGCGCCAGCAACTGCTCGAGCCACTTGGGCTTGTCCTTGGCGTGTTCGATCACCGAGCGTGCGCCGTGGATCAGCAGCGTGCGCAGGTAAGGGTCGCCGCGCTTGCTCAGCTGGCCCACGCGCACCTTGCCGCCGGTGCCCGTGTGCGCCGGCACCAGCCCGATGCTGGCGGAGAACTCGCGCCCCGAGCGCCAAGCCCGCCCGTCGCCCAGCGTGGCCGCCAGCGCCGTGGCACCCAGCACCCCGATGCCCGGCACCTGCTCGAGTCGACGCGCCGCCGGCCACTGCTGCCGCAGGGCCGCAATCGCGCGCTCGAGCTGCTCGATGCACTGGCCGATGTGTTCGAGCATCTGCAACCGCCCGTCCACGAGCGCACGCATCGCAAGCGGCAACTGCTCGTCGATGGCCGCGCGCTGCTCGGCCAGCGCCTTCAAGCCGGCCCTGCGCCCGCCGCGCAGCACCACGCCAAACTCGTACAGCAGCCCGCGCAGGCTGTTGACCGTGGCCGTGCGCACGCTCATCCAGTGCTGCCGCGCACGGTGCAGCGCCAGCACCGCCTGCTGCTCGACGCTTTTCTGGGGTACGCGGCGGATGTCGCTTTGCTGCGCGGCCAGCCAGATCGCCCGCGCGTCGGCCGCGTCATCCTTGTTGCCGCGCACGAACGCGCGCACCTGCGCCGCCGGCAGCAGCTCGACCTGGTGCCCCAGGGCGGTCAACACCCGCGCCCAGTGGTGCGCGCTGCCGCACGCTTCCATCGCGATGCGCACCGGCTGCAGCTGGGCAAAGTACGCCGCCAGCTTGGCGCGCGCCAGCTTCTTGCGGCCAATCTCGCCCGTGTGCGCATCAACCCAGTGCAGCTGCATCACGTCCTTTGCAATGTCCAAACCGTACGTCGTACGATCCATTCGGGGCCTCCGTCAGCAAAGTTCCACAGCAGAACTTCACTTTGGCACTCGATGCCGCGCGACGCCAGGCCCCACCCGCGCCGCGGCCCGCCATCTCCTCGGTCCGCAGCCTTCAGCTGCCCGTCGCGTCAATCCGGCGTCGATTCAATCGGGGGGAGGTGTCCATGCCATCTCCTATAGCCCCAGCTCGTTCCAGATCGCATCGATCCGCGCCTTGACCGCCGCGTCCATCGCGATCGGTCGGCCCCACGGCCGGGTCGTCTCGCCCGGCATCTTGTTCGTCGCGTCGATCCCCATCTTGCTGCCCAGACCCGCGACGGGGGAAGCGAAGTCGAGGTAGTCGATTGGCGTGTTGTCGACGAGCACCGTGTCGCGAATGGGGTCGACGCGGGTTGTGACCGCCCAGACGACGTCCTTCCAGTCGCGCGCGTTGACGTCATCATCGACGACGATGATGAACTTCGTGTACATGAACTGCCGCAGAAAGCTCCACACGCCGAACATGACCCGCCTGGCGTGTCCCGGATACTGCTTGCGCATCGCGACGACCGCGATCCGGTAGCTGCAGCCTTCCGGGGGCAGGTAGAAGTCGACGATTTCCGGAAACGTCCGCCGCAGGATCGGCACGAAGACTTCATTCAGCGCCACGCCGAGGATCGCCGGCTCGTCGGGCGGCTTGCCGGTGTAGGTCGAGTGATAGATCGGATCGCGCCGCATCGTGATGCGCTCGACCGTGAACACCGGAAAGCGTTCGACCTCGTTGTAATAGCCGGTGTGGTCGCCGAAGGGACCTTCGAGCGCGGTCTCGTAGCCGGCGTTGGCCGCGCTGATCTCGCCGCTGGCATTCGCCGGATCCGGAAGGATCGACCCTTCGAAAACGATCTCCGCGGCGGCCGGTACCTGCAGTTCGCTGCCGAGGCACTTCGTCACCCGGGTCGGGCTGCCGCGCAGCAGCCCGGCGAACTGATATTCGGACAATGCGTCGGGCACGGGCGTGACCGCGCCTAGGATCGTCGCCGGATCCGCGCCGATTGCGACCGCGATCGGAAACGGCCGGCCCGGGTGAGCAAGCCGGTGATCGCGGAAGTCGAGCGCGCCACCCCGGTGCGCCAGCCAGCGCATGATGAGCTTGTTGCGGCCGATCACCTGCTGGCGGTAGATGCCCAGGTTCTGGCGGCGCTTGTGCGGCCCGCGAGTGACGACGAGCCCCCAAGTGATCAGCGGGCCCGCGTCCCCGGGCCAGCAGGTCTGGATCGGGAACCGTTCCAGGTCGACGTCGGTCCCTTCCCAGACGACCTCCTGGACCGGCGCACCGCGCACCGTCGTCGGCGCCATATCCCACAGCACGGCCTTCAACGTCGCGACCTTGCCCAGTGCATCCCTGAAGCCGCGCGGTGGCTCCGGCTCTTTGAGGGAAGCGAGCATTTCGCCGACGTCGCGCAACGCTGATACGGACTCGGCGCCCATCCCGAGGGCGACCCGCTGCGGCGTGCCGAACAGATTGCCCAGGACAAACATCGAGTGGCCGGCAACCCGTTCAAAGATCAACGCGGGTCCGCCCGCACGCAGAATTCGGTCGCAGATCTCGGTGATCTCTAGCCGTGGCGACACGATTGTTCGGACGCGACGTAGCTCGCCTGCCTGCTCGAGAAGGCCGATGAACTCCCTCAGGTCCGAGTATTTCATCTAGTTCGTTGCGACGCAGCAACTTCAGGCTGTATGAGCGTGCGCTCACTTAGATTGTGCATGATTACGACTAATGCATTGATTTAAAAAACGTTTTTCCGTCATTCCGGAAGCTGGCCCTTTGCCTCGCCGCACATGCCGCCTGTCCTTTGTCGAATCTTACGTCTTGCGGCGGGTTGACCGCGTACGCTGGATCCATAGAATTCGTGAAGCCGATAGGCAGTAAGCCGTCCCAAGAATCCGTCGCGAACCATAGCCGGCTTGGGGTGGACAGGTTCGAGGGGCCTCGGGCCCCTGGTTCGTGTTCTTTGAGGGCAACGCCCTTTCTAGAAGTCGACCTCTTGGCTCGTCGGGCAGACGGCAAGAGGCCGGTCGTACCGCCCCGGATGCGCGCGTGGGCCATCCGGGCGACGTTCCAACCTGTGAGTGACGACCCGCCAGCTTCGGGCTGGGGCCGCTCAACATAAGGAGGCACGCATGTCGAAAGCCACGAATTATGCGCCGCGTCACGTGGGAGACCAGCGCTGTGCTTGGCTTGACGCCGCACGCGACGTCGCCTTCGGGGCGATGGCCACGGCGCGGTTTTTCGTCACGCTGGCCGGCTGTGTCACGCTGATCGCGGCGGCCGTGATCGTTGGCGACGCCTCGGTGCGCGACCGGCTGATGCAGCAGGTGCAGCTCGCCGCCTGGATCAATCCGGTCACCGAGGCCGTGGCAGCGGTCGAGGCCGACGCCGGAGCGACGGCCGAGCCGCGCAACTTTGCCGCCGACGAACGGACGGAGGCGCAGCAGCGCAACGTCACCCAGTACTTGGCGCGCCGCTATCGAGTTGCCGACCAGGCGGTTCGCATGCTGGTGGGCGCGGCGTTCGCGACCGGACAGGAGATCGGGCTCGACCCGCTGCTCATTCTCGCCGTCATGGCCGTCGAATCGAGCATCAATCCCTTCGCGCAGAGCCCGGTCGGTGCGCAGGGGCTGATGCAGGTCATGACGCGCGTGCACACCGAAAAGTTCGAGCCGCACGGTGGTGAGCACGCAGCCTTGGATCCGATCGCAAACATCAAGGTCGGCTCCGCCATCCTGCGCGACCTGATCCGCCGCGGCGGTTCGGTCGAACGCGGACTGCAACTGTATGTCGGCGCAGGCAATTCTCCGGACGATGGGGGCTACGCGACGCGCGTCCTCGGCGAACGCGCCCGAATTTCAATGGCCGCCGCCGGTCGGATCGACGCAGCGATCGCGGCAGGTTACCGCGCGGCTCAGCCGGCCGATGCCAAGCCCGCCGTCGCGCAACAGGAAGCGGCCGCGCCGAAGCCCGCTGAGCCAGCGGGCCGAGGCGACAAAGCCGTTTGAGGCGCTCGCCGCACAAGCGAATTCAGCGTCGGACGGATCGGCCCGCAAGAAACGCCTCGATCCGCCCGATCGCTTCTTCGAGCCGATCGTAGGCGTTTGCGTAAGAGATCCGGACATAGCGGCCAGGGTCGGCGTTACCGAAGTCCCGGCCCGGGACGACGCACACGCCCGTTGCGTGCAGCAACTCGAACGCAAAGTCCCAACTGTCCGCCGTGAACCTGCTGACGTCCGCGTAGATGTAGAAGGCGCCGTCCGGAACCACGGGGACGCCGAATCCGATCCGCTTCAGCGCCGGCACGAGAAAGTCGCGGCGTCGCCGGAATTCGGCGCGACGTTGCTCGTAGATCGCGATGCTCTCCGGGTCGAAGCACGCTACTGCGGCATGCTGCGCCACGGCCGACGGGCAGATGAACAGGTTTTGCGCCAGCCGTTCGATCACCGGCAGCAACGCGGGCGGAACGACCAGCCATCCCAGTCGCCATCCCGTCATGTTGAAGTACTTCGAAAAGCTGCTGAGCACGATCGCGTCGCCGTCGAGCGCGAGCGCGGTCGTCGGCGGATCGTCGTAGCTCAACCCCTGATAGATCTCGTCGACGACGACGAAACCCCCGAGCGATCGCACGCATCCGATCAGGGAGCGAAGCGCATCCGGGCGAATCGAGGTGCCGGTCGGATTCGAAGGCGATGCCAGCAGAACGCCGCGCGATGCCGCAGACCAGTTCGATTCCACGTCCGCGGCCGTCAGTTGGAACCGCGTCTGCGGCCCGCATGGAAGCAGGCGTGCACGGCCTTCGAATGCGGCGACGAAGTGACGGTTGCACGGATAGGTGGGATCGGGCATCAGCACTTCTGCGTCGCGCTCCAGCAGCGCCGCGAATGCGAGCAGCAGCGCCGCCGAGGCGCCCGCGGTCACGACAACCCGCTCGGGGTCCAGCGTCAGACCGTAGCGCCTCGCATACCAGTCGGCGATCGCCCGTCGCAGCGGCTGGATGCCGAGTGCAGGCGTGTACCGGGTCACGCCGCGGTTGATGGCCTCGATCGCCGCTCTTTGCACCGGGGCGGGCGCGGTGAAGTCCGGCTCCCCGATGCTCATGTGAATCACGGAAGTACCGCTCGCCTGCAGGCGTGCCGCTTCCTTCACGACCTCCATCACGTAGAAGGGCTCGATCGATCGCGTACGCGAGGCGGGCTCGACCATTGGCTGGGGGATCCTGCGAAAGGCGCGAATGATAGCCGCGGTCGGACGGAAGTCAGTAAGCGCTTATGTCCGAAAAGGAAGAAGACCTGCTGGCTGCGTGCATTCCAGTTCGGTTAAGAGGAGATGGAGTGCAGCGGCCGGGTTCGGGGATTTCAGCGCACCGCACTTGGGGACGTCTGCGGAAGAAGGGCGGCCGGATCTGACGGCCGGCAGATCGACGTCAACAATTGCCCACGTCAAACCACGGCTCGTGGCACCGCAACTCGCGTCGGCTCCGAGGTCGCTTGGCGAGGGGCCATCGTGGCAGCAGTGCGGCAACGGACTCGGCTGCCGTTCGTTGGTTCGCGGGGCCGGTCGCGCGGATAATCCCCGGCTTCGACTTAGCGGTCTTTCCGATGCCCACCACCGATCACACCGACCTCCGCCGTGCAGCGCTCGAGTATCACGAACTGCCGCAGCCGGGGAAAATCGCCGTCACGCCGACCAAGCAACTGGTCAACCAGCGCGATCTCGCGCTGGCCTATTCACCGGGAGTCGCTGCCGCCAGCGAGGCGATTGCCGCCGATCCAGCGGCCGTCTTCCGCTACACCAGTCGCGGCAATCTCGTCGGCGTGATCACCAACGGCACTGCGGTCCTCGGGCTTGGGCCGATCGGCCCGCTTGCGGCCAAGCCGGTGATGGAAGGCAAGGGCGTTCTGTTCAAGAAATTCGCTGGCATCGACGTCTTCGACATCGAGATCAACGAGCGCGATCCGGACCGGCTCGTCGAGATCATCGCTGCGCTCGAGCCAACGTTCGGCGGCATCAACCTCGAGGACATCAAGGCCCCCGAGTGCTTCTACGTCGAGCGCAAGCTGCGCGAGCGGATGAAGATCCCGGTCTTCCACGACGACCAGCACGGCACGGCGATCATCGTCGGCGCCGCCGTGCTCAACGGGCTGAAGGTCGTCGGGAAAAACATCGGCGAGGTGAAGCTCGTCTGCAGCGGGGCGGGCGCGGCCGCGCTCGCCTGCCTGGACCTGCTGGTCGAACTGGGCATCAAGCGCAGCAACGTCTGGGTCGCCGACATCGAAGGCGTCGTCTACGAAGGCCGCAGCGTGCTGATGGACCCCGAGAAGGCGCGCTACGCGCAGAAGACCGACGCGCGCAAACTCACCGACATCATCGGCGGCGCCGACATCTTCCTCGGACTGTCGGCGGGCGGCGTGCTGAAGAAGGACATGGTCGCGCAAATGGCACCGCGGCCGCTGATCCTCGCGCTGGCCAATCCGACGCCGGAGATCATGCCGGAAGAGGTCAGGGCCGTGCGCGACGACGCGGTGATCGCCACTGGCCGATCGGACTATCCGAACCAGGTCAACAACGTGCTGTGCTTCCCGTTCATCTTCCGCGGTGCGTTGGACGTCGGCGCGACGACGATCACCAAAGCGATGGAGATCGCCGCGGTGCATGCGCTCGCGCAGCTCGCGCAGGAAGAGCAGAGCGACGTCGTCGCGACCGCCTACGGGAGCACCGCAACCGGCTTCGGCCGCGACTACATCATCCCGCGCCCGTTCGATCCGCGGCTGATGATGCGAATCGCTCCGGCGGTGGCACAGGCGGCGATGGCGAGCGGGGTGGCCACGCGGCCGATCGCCGATCTGGCGGCGTATCGCGAGCAACTGCAGCAGTTCGTCTATCACTCGGGCACGTTCATGAAGCCGATCTTCGCGGCCGCGAAGAAGGCGGCCGCCGGGGGCGGACGAGCGCGCATCGTGTTCGCCGAAGGAGAAGAGGAGCGCGTGCTGCGCGCGGTGCAGGTCGTCGTCGACGAGGGTGTGGCCAAACCGATCGTCATCGGCCGCCCCGCCGTGATCGAGAAGCGGCTCGAACGATTCGGGCTGCGCATGCGGCCCGGTCAGGACTTCGAATTGGTCAACCCCGAGTTCGACGAGCGTTACCGCGACTACTGGCAGACGTATCACCGGCTCGCGGCGCGCCGTGGCGTGACCGAGCAGTACGCGAAGATCGAGATGCGGCGCCGGTTGACGCTGATCGGCGCGATGATGATCCACAAGGGTCACGCCGACGGAATGATCTGCGGGACCTTCGGCGCGCACGGGCTGCATCTGAACTACATCGACCAGGTGATCGGCAAACGCGCTGGCGCGACGGTGTACGCCGCAATGAACATCCTGATCGTTCCGGGACGGCAGATCGCGATGGTCGACACGCACGTCAACGTCGATCCGACCGCCGAGCAGATCGCCGAGATCACTGTGATGGCCGCCGAAGAGCTGAAGCGGCTTGGCATCGCGCCAAGAGCCGCGCTGCTGTCGCACTCGAACTTCGGCACCAGCGACGCCGAATCCGCCGTCAAGATGCGGCGCGCGGTCGAGCTGCTGCGCGCGCAGCATCCGGACCTCGAAGTCGACGGCGAGATGCACGCCGACTGCGCGGTAGACGCGTCGATCCGCAAGGCGATCATGCCGTTCTCGACGCTCGCCGGCGACGCCAATCTGCTGGTCTGCCCCGACATCGATTCGGCCAACATCGGCTACAACCTCCTGAAGACGATCGCCGGCAACAACATCGCGATCGGCCCGATCCTGCTCGGCGCAGCCAAACCGGCGCACATCCTGACGCCGTCGTCGAGCGTGCGGCGCATCGTCAACATGACTGCGCTCGCGGTACTCGACGCGAACTCGCAGCGGCAGTCGGTGCTGCCGCTTGCCTAGCCCGGATATTTCACGAGGTCGCCCCCTATGCGTGAATTGCTCTGCTTCGACCGGCGCTTGCAGCACGCTGGCCGCAATCCAGTTTGGATCGCCGGGGCTACGCGGGTTTGCGCGGCGCCTGCGCGGTCATCTTGCGCTCAAGTGCTCGCGAATGCCTACTGGCATTCGACTGCGCCCCTCTCGCGCAACCTGCCTGGCGCATCCGCTCGCGCAACTCCCGCGTCCCCCGTGAAATATCCGGGCTAGCACGGCGCCTGCCTGCACGACATGAGCGTGCTCCCGACGGAACGCCTGCCCGACCGCGTCACGCTGCGCACCTCGCCCGCCGGGCTGATCCTGATGGGCGGCGGCGCGCGTGCGGCCTACCAGGTCGGCGTGCTGAAGGGCATCGCGCAGATCCTGCGCGAGGCGCGGCGCGGTCTCGACCCGACGATCGCGCAGGGTCACAACCCGTTCCCGATCGTGGTCGGCACGTCCGCCGGCGCGATCAACGCGGCCGCGCTGGCCTGCCGCGCCGACAACTTCCAGGAAGCGGTCGCGCAACTCGTGCATGTGTGGGAGAACTTCCATGCCGAGCAGGTGTACCGCTCGGACCTGCTCGGCGTCGTCCGCACCGGTGCGCGCTGGCTGACGCTGCTGTCGCTCGGCTGGATGGTGCGGCGGTCGCTGCGCATGCGGCCGAAGTCGCTGCTGGACAACGCGCCGCTACGCGAGCTGCTTGCGTCGATGATCGACTTCGATCGGCTGGCGCGCGCCTTCGAGCACGGTCATCTGCGCGCGCTCGCGGTCACTGCGTCGAGCTACACGTCGGGGCGGCACGTGACTTTCTACCAGGCCCTCAACAACTACGACCTGCCGGCCAAGCTGCAGCGGGTGAATCTGCACACGCGGATTACGCCCGACCACCTGCTCGCTTCCAGCGCGATCCCGTTCGTCTTTCCGGCGGTGCAACTGCCGGTCGCGCTTGGCGCGCAGCCCGCCGCGGAATACTTCGGCGACGGTTCGATGCGGCAGATCTCGCCGATCAGCCCGGCGATCCACCTCGGCGCCGAGCGCGTCTTGGTGATCGGTGCCGGCCAGCTCGGCAGTCCCGGCATGTTGAGCGGCGTGGACGCCGACCGCTATCCGTCGCTCGCGCAGATCGCCGGCCATGCGCTGGCGTCGATCTTCCTCGACGCGCTTGCCACCGACATCGAGCGGCTCGAAAAGATGAATCACATCGCGGCGGCACTGACCGCCGCGCAGACCCGGGCGCTGAACCTGCGCGCGATCGAATCGCTCGTCATCGCGCCCAGCGAAAGGCTCGACGGCATTGCGGCGGACTACATCGGCGCACTGCCGCGTCCGGTGCGCGCGTTGCTGGAAGTGCTCGGTGCCAACCGCGGCAACGGCGCCGCGCTGGCAAGCTACCTGCTGTTCGAGTCCGCCTATACGCGCGTGCTGATCGACCTGGGCTGCAGCGATACGCTGGCGCGCAGCGAACGGGTTCTGGACTTCCTGACCGACCGGCTCGGGCCGGCGCCATCGAATGCGCCCAAGGTCGTCGTGGTTTGAGCGCGCGGCGATCGTGCTCGCCAGCGCGCTGCTGGCGCTTGGCGTCGCTGCGCGCGAGGCGCCCGGCGTGGTCGGCGAGATCGCGGCGGCAGAACTGCCTCGCGAGGCGCGCGAGACGCTGGCGCTGATCAAGCGGGGCGGACCGTTTCCGTATCGCAAGGACGGTGCCGTGTTTCACAATCGCGAGAAGCGATTGCCGGCGAAGCCGCGCGGCTACTACACCGAGTACACCGTGCGCACGCCCGGCAGCCGCGACCGAGGACCGCGCCGCATCATCGCCGGCCGCGGTGCGACCGGCGATTCGACCACGAGCGGCGAGTACTGGTACACCGACGATCACTACGAGACTTTTCGCCGCGTCCGGGAGTGAACTTGAGACCGCACAGTTCGCTGAACGACCTGCCGAGCAACAGCGTGCGCCCGCTCGGGCGGCTGTCGGCGGCCACACTGCGCGAGTGGGCCGCTGCGGCCGGGCAACGCTTCGTCGAGATCGATCTCGCCGGCTGCCATGACAAGAAGTCGGTGCTCAGGGCGATCGGCAGGGGATTCGGCTTCCCGGGCTGGTACGGCGCCAATCTCGACGCACTGTACGACTGCCTCACCGATCTTCTCGAAGACGCGGAAGCGCCTGGCTATGTCGTGGTGCTGGAGCACCTGCCGCGCGAAGGCGATTTCGACGACGAAGCACGTGCGGCGCTGCTCGACGTATTCCGCGACGCGGCCGACGCGTTCGCCGATCGCGGCGTTGCATTGCGCGTGCTGTACGCGTGAGCGGGCCGCTTACGAGCCCGACAGATCCCCGCCCAGCGTCTGCAGTGCGGCCAGCGCCGCCGGGCCCGCGGTCTCGGTGCGCAGCACGCGCGGACCGAACGCCGCGAGGACGAAGCCGGCCCGTTGCGCAAGCGCGATCTCCTGCTCGGTGAAACCGCCTTCGGGCCCGATCGCCAAGGCGATCGAGCGGGCCCGTGCGTGGCGCACGAGGGCTTCGCCAGCGCCGGGCGCGAGCAGCAGCCGCGCCTCGCAGTCGCGCGCCAGTTCGAGCGCCGCAGCGAAAGTCGACGCGTCGCCGATCTCCGGAACACGGTTGCGACCGCATTGGCAGCACGCGGCGATCGCGACCTCGCGCCAGTGCGTGCGCTTGCGCGTCAGCCGCTCGCCGTCGATTCGCGCCACGCTGCGCGCGGTCGGCGCCGGCACGATGCGGGCGACGCCCAGCTCGGTGGATTTTTCGACGACCCAGTCGAGCTTCTCGTTGGGCACGAGCGCCTGGATCAACGTGACCGCGAGCGGCGACTCGCGCTCGACCGGATCGAACGCGAGCACCTCCGCGGCAGCGCGCCGGCCGGCGACGAGCCGCGCCGCGTATTCGCCGCCGCGTCCGTCGAAAAGCGTGATCGCCGCGCCGTCGCGCAGGCGCAGCGCATGCTGCGCGTGGTGCGCGACCGCGTCGGGCAGCTCGACCGTGGCGCCGACGCGAAGTCCGATTCCGACGAAGAACCGCGGCGGGCCGCTCATCGACGTCGCGCCGGGCTAGGGTCTGTTGACATATGCCTCAGGTCCGCGTGATCCCTGCCACCGCCGGCGGGTCGCGCGAAGGCGGCTGCGCGAAAGCGCCGCGAAAGCGCCGCGCCCCCCATGGAGCCGACGGCAAGGATCACCCCGCGCGGCGGGCCGCCTCGGGCCGCATGGCGGCGTTGCGGCTCGGGGCCTTGGCTGCCGCCAATGGTCCCCTCGCCGCGCCTGGCGCTGCGACCCGATCCGACCCGCCGCAGACCCGATCCACATGCCAACAGACCCTAGAACCGCCCCGTCTGATAGTCGTGCATCGCCTGCACGATCTCGCGCTCGGTATTCATCACGAACGGGCCGTACCACGCCACCGGCTCGCGCAGCGGCCTGCCGCCGATGAGCAGCGCGCGCGCCGGCGCATCGGCCGCAGTCAACTCGACCGAATCGCCGTCGCCGAGTGCGGCGAGCGCCACCGCGCGGATCGCCTGCGGATGCTGTCCGATGCGCACTGCGCCTTCGTACGCGACGACAAACGCCGAGTGCGCAGGATCGATCGGCTCGGCGAAGCTCGCTCCCGCGCCGAGCGCGATGTCGAAGTAAAACGCCTCGGTCGCTGCTGTTGCGATCGGACCGGCCGTGCCGCGCGAGGTGCGTCCGGCGATCACCTTGACGGTGGCGCCGTCGCGCGTCTCCGTCGGGATCATGTCGGGGCCGTATTCCTGATAGGCCGGTGCGCACATTTTCAGCCGTGCCGGCAGATTCACCCAGAGCTGGAAGCCGCGCATCAGTCCTTCGGTCTGCTCAGGCATCTCCGAGTGCACGATGCCGCGGCCAGCGGTCATCCACTGCACTCCGCTGGGTTCGATCACGCCTTCGTGTCCGCGGTTGTCGCGATGGCGCATGCGGCCGGCGAGCATGTAGGTGACCGTCTCGAATCCGCGGTGCGGGTGTTCAGGAAATCCCGCCATATAGTCGCTCGCGTTCGGCGAGTCGAAGTAGTCGAGCAGCAGAAACGGGTCGATCGACGGTGAATGCGGCGTCCCCATCAGCCGGCGCAGCCGTACGCCCGCGCCGTCGCTCGCGAGCTCGCCCGGCGTGACGCGGATCGGCCTGCGCGAAGCGGTCGTGGCAGAGACCAACGCCGTCCTCCGTCAGTTGGATCGTTGCAGCAGTCTAGCCGCGGCCGGCGACAAAAAGCCCGGCGCGCGGCCGGGCCGGCGTCGTCCCGTAACGCCCTACGCGACGGCCTTCATCCGCTGGGGCGCGACGGGCTGTTCGCCGCCCGTCAGCTCCAGCACGAAGTTCGGCAGCGTGAACAGCGCTGAGTGCAGCGGCGCGTTGTAGTACTTCAGCGCGCCGATTCGCCGCTCCGCGAGCCGCTGCGCGATCGTCTCCGCGGCGACCGCGCGCGGGTTGGCGCTGTCGCTGGCCACGCCGAGGCACCACAGCGAGCCGTACAGCGGGATGTACAGCGCCATCGGATGCACCTGCCGGAAGACCTTGCGCAGGTTCGTCGCGTTCTTCTTCACCGTCGCGGCCTGGAACACCGGCGAGCCCAGGTGCAGCGTCAGCAGACCGCCCGGGTTCAGGATCCGCTGGCACATCCGGAAGAACTCTTCCGAGTACAGATGGAACGCCGGAGTATCCGGATCGGTCAGGTCGAGCACGATCAGATCGAAGCGCTCGGCCGTGTTCTTCACGTACTCGAAGCCGTCGCCGATCTTCACCTCGAGCCGCGGATCGTCGAAGACGCCCTTGTGGATCTCGCGCAGGTAGCGCTTCGAGATGTCGATGACGACCGGGTCGAGTTCGGCCATCACGATGCGCTTGACGCTCGGGTGCTTGAAGATTTCCTCCGACGAGCCGCCGTCGCCGCCGCCGATGACGAGCACCGACTGCGGGTTCGGATGCGTCAGCAGCGCCGGGTGCGTCATGCACTCGTGATAGAAAAACTCCTCGCCTTCGGAGGTCATCAGTCGGCCGTCCAGACGGAACAGCTTGCCGAACTGGTGCGTGTCGTAGACCTCGACGCGCTGGTACGGCGACTGCTGCGTCTCCAGCCGCGTCTTCGCGGTGAAGCCGTAGCCCGCGTGCGCGTTGAGCCAGTCGAAGATCAGTTCGTCGCTGCCTGCCCCGGGATCGGGCGCAGCCGACGCCGTCGTCGTCACCGGGGCGCTGGCCGCCAGATCGCCGCGCGCGATCCGGTTGACGACCTGGTTCGTCGGCCGGAACGCAACGACGAGCTCATCGAACAGTTGCTGCGCCTTGCCCGAGTTGTCCCCGGTGAAGTTGCAGACGTAGACGTCGAGCGTGACGCCGCGCCGCTCGGGCCAGGTGTGGATCGCCAGGTGCGATTCGGCGAGCAGCACGGTACCGGTGATGCCACCCGGCTGGCCCTGCCAGTCGGGAAACACGTGGTACTTCTCGTCGACGATCGTCAGCCCGGCGCGCAGCGTCGCGTCGCGGCACAGCGTCGAGAGCTTTTCGAGATCCGTCAGGAAGGCCGCGCTGCAGCCGCATTCGAACAGATCGCCAGTCAGGTGAAGGCCTTGCATCTTCGTCCCCCAGCAGGTCCGCCCAATCGACCTGAATCACGGTTTGAACCGCAACCCATCGGCCCGGGACCCGTGCGCTGGTGCGCGGCGCTCGGATCATTGCGGTGGCCGCTTGCGACGGCCGACCCGCGTCGATTGGATCTGGCGGGGGAATCGTTGCCTGGCGCAGGCTGCGCGCCGTACTGGCTGCCCGTTGCTTCCTTGTTTCCGGACCGAAATTTAAGGCGCGGATGCTAAAGGAATTCGGCGCGGAACGAAAGGCCCGCGCGCCCCAAAGCGACGTCAAATGCGCACGGATTTGCGCCGGCGCAAATCCGCGCATACGCCATCACGGCTACGGAGCGCGCGGGGGCCGGCTGATAAGATGCCGGCGGGCGGTGCCGTAGCGTCCTCGGGCGTCCTCGGCAGTCCTCGGCCGAGCGTTCGTACCGGCGCCGCGCGGCGCAGCGCCCGTTCCAACCTTTCCTGTTTCCGCACGATGTCTCCGCCCGACTCCGCCCCCCCTCGGTCGTTGCAGGTACGTATGGCCAACGCGATTCGCGCGCTGGCGATGGACGCGGTTCAGAGGGCGAACTCGGGTCATCCCGGCATGCCGATGGGCATGGCCGAGATCGCGCTCGCGCTGTGGACGAGGCACCTCTCGCACAATCCGGCGAATCCGCGCTGGGCCAACCGCGACCGTTTCGTACTGTCCAACGGGCACGGCTCGATGCTGCAGTACGCGTTGCTGCATCTGACCGGCTACGACCTGTCGCTCGACGAGCTGAAGAACTTCCGCCAGCTTCATTCGAAGACCCCTGGGCATCCGGAGTACGGGTTGACGCCGGGCGTGGAGACGACCACCGGCCCGCTCGGACAGGGGCTTGCGAACGCGGTCGGCATGGCGCTCGCCGAAAAACTGCTCGCGATGGAATTCAACCGGCCGGCGCACGCCGTCGTCGATCACCGCACCTACGTATTCGTCGGCGACGGCTGTCTGATGGAAGGCATCTCGCACGAGGCCGCGTCGCTCGCCGGTACGTGGAAGCTTTCGAAGCTCGTCGCCGTTTACGACGACAACGGCATCTCGATCGACGGCGAGGTCAAGCACTGGTTCACCGACGACACCGCAGCGCGCTTCCGCGCCTACCGCTGGAACGTGATCGGCCCGATCGACGGCCACGACGTCGACGCCGTCGATGCGGCGCTCGCGCAGGCCAGGCAGTCCGAGCAGCCGACGCTGATCATCGCGCGCACGGTGATCGGTAAGGGATCGCCCAACCGCGCCGGCACCGAGAAGGCCCACGGCGAGGCGCTCGGCGAAGCCGAAGTCGCCGCGACGCGCGAGACGATCGGCTGGCGGCATCCGCCGTTCGAGATCCCGCAGGACGTCTACGCCGCGTGGGATGCGCGCGCCGCCGGTGCGCAGCGCGAAGCCGAGTGGAAGCGCCGCTTCGATGCCTATGCGCAGGCGCATCCGGCGCTGGCGCGCGAGCTCGACCGCCGGCTGCGCGGCGAACTGCCTGAGGATTTCGGCGCGAAGGTCGCGGCTGCGATCGCAGCCGCCGCAGCGAAGCGCGAGAGCGTGGCCACGCGCAAGGCCTCGCAGCTCGCACTCGAAGTCGTCGCAGAAGCCGCGCCCGAGATGATCGGCGGCTCGGCGGATCTGACCGGCAGCAACCTGACCAAATGGAGCAAGGCAACGGCCCTGCATGTCGACGGCGAGATCCGCCCGGGCCGCCACATCCACTTCGGCGTTCGCGAATTCGGCATGTGCGCGATCGCCAACGGGATGGCGCTGCACGGCGGCTTTCTTCCCTTCGTCGGCACGTTCCTCGTGTTTTCCGACTACGCGCGCAATGCGGTGCGGATGGCCGCGTTGATGAAGCAGCGCGTCGTCTTCGTCTTCACGCACGACTCGATCGGGCTGGGCGAGGACGGCCCGACGCACCAGGCGGTCGAACATGCGGCGAGCCTGCGGCTGATCCCGCACCTCGACGTCTGGCGGCCGTGCGACACGGTCGAGGCGCTCGTCGCGTGGGAGGCCGCCGTGCAACGCGCCGACGGCCCCACCGCGCTGCTGCTGTCGCGGCAGGTCGTCGCCTACGTGGCCGGCGAGCGCGGCGCGAACGACATCCGCCGCGGCGCGTACGTGCTGAGCGAGGCGCCGGGCGGCGCCGGCAAGGCGCGCGCGGTGATCATCGCCACCGGCTCGGAAGTTCCGCTTGCGGTCGAGGCGCAGAAGCAGCTCGCCGCCCAAGGCATCGCGGTGCGCGTCGTGTCGATGCCTTCGACGACGGTGTTCGACCGGCAGACCGTCGAATACAAATCGCGCGTGCTGCCCGAAGGGCTGCCGCGGCTCGCGATCGAAGCCGGCGTGACCGACTTCTGGTGGAAGTACGTGCGCGCCACCGGTGCCGTGCTCGGTGTGGACCGCTTCGGCGAGTCGGCGCCCGCGGCGGCCGTCTACAAGCACTTCGGCCTGACGGCGGACAACGCCGCGCAGGTCGTCCGCGAACTCATCTCAAGGGAGAAATCTCGATGACGATCAAGGTTGCCATCAACGGCTACGGCCGTATCGGCCGCAACATCCTGCGCGCGCACTACGAAGGGGGCAAGAAGCACGATCTGCAGATCGTCGCGATCAACGACCTCGGCGATCCGAAGACCAACGCGCATCTGACCAAGCACGACACGGCGCACGGTCCGTTTCCCGGAACGGTCGCGGTCGACGGCGACGCGATGGTCGTCAACGGCGACCGCATCCGGGTGCTGGCGCAGCGCAACCCGGCCGAACTGCCGTGGGCCTCGATGGGTGTGGACGTCGTGCTCGAGTGCACGGGCCTTTTTACGACCAAGGAAAAGGCGAGCGCTCATCTGAAGGGTGGCGCGAAGAAGGTGATCATCTCGGCGCCGGGCGGCAAGGATGTCGACGCGACGATCGTCTACGGCGTCAATCACGGCACGCTGAAGGGCTCGCACACCGTGATTTCCAACGCGTCGTGCACGACCAACTGCCTCGCGCCGATGGTCAAGCCGCTGCACGAGAAGCTCGGCGTGGTCAGCGGCCTGATGACGACCGTGCACGCGTTCACCAACGACCAGGTGCTGACCGACGTGTATCACGAGGATCTGCGCCGCGCGCGCGCCGCCTGCCACAACATGATCCCGACCAAGACCGGCGCGGCCGCTGCGGTAGGGCTCGTGATGCCGGAGTTGAACGGCAAGCTCGACGGGTTCGCGATCCGCGTGCCGACGATCAACGTGTCGATCGTCGACCTGTCGTTCATCGCCGCACGCGACACCACCGTCGACGAGGTCAACGCGATCATGAAGGCCGCCTCCGAAGGCGAACTCAAGGGCATCCTGGGTTACAACGTCGACCCGCTCGTCTCCAGCGACTTCAACCACGACGCGCGCTCCAGCATCTTCGACGCCACCCTGACCAAGGTCTCCGGCCGCCTCGTCAAAGTCTCGAGCTGGTATGACAATGAGTGGGGCTTTAGCAACCGGATGCTGGACACCACGGTTGCGCTGATGAACGCGAAGTAGTCGGCGCGCTGAAGGCGCCCCACTCATTGCGGCGAAGGCTAACCTCGCGCAACGCGCGAGGTTAAGCCGCGAAGCGGCGGCCGAAGCCACAACGAACGGGGCTCTGACTGGCGCTCTACGGGCCGGCACCGCCGGCCCGTTTTGTTTCCAATCGTTGCAGTCCCCGCCGCCGGTCAACCCGGCACGGGCTCACGCGTGATACCCGAAGCGATCAGCGCACGCCCGGCGGCTAGGTCGTTCGTCCGAGCCGCCGCGCGATCCGCCATCGCGTAAGCTCGCCGCTACCAACCGAGCGCGTCCGACGCGCGACAACGATGCCGCTGCCGAGAAGACTGGTGTTGCGCCTGGCGCCCGGAATTCTGCTGGGCCTTCCGGTGTTGAACGCTTGCGCCGGTTCGCCCGCGGCGCCGGACGCGCCGCCAATCGCGGCGCTGATCGTCAAACCGCGCACACCGGCGAGCGACGCCGATGCGCTGATGCGGGTCGTCCGACGCAGCCTGCCGCAGCCCGCGATGGCCCGGTACGCGCGACCGATGTCCGGCGGTGCGCACGTCGTATTCCTGACGCCGCCGGTCACACGCGCGCAGGTACCGGCGCTGATCGAGCGGCTGCGCGCGTCGGGCGACTTCGAGTACGTGGAACTCGATGCGCCGGTCAAGGCCCAGTGAGCGGCGGCAGCCCGGAAGGAGAGCTTCATGAGCCCAGCGTTGAAATTCTCATTCGTCGCCGCCGCACTCGTCGGCACGCTTGCCTCGGCCTGGCCCGCGTCGATCGGCCACGCCACTGTCGCGACCGCGAAGAAGAAGCCAGCGTCCGAGCTGCGCGAGCCGATGATTGGCCAGATGATCGTCAAGCTGCGTAATCCGAAAGCGATCGAACTCGTGCAGCCGCTCGGCGCGGAGCGCGTCGCCGCGTTGTCGGCGACTGCGGGCGTGCGCATGCGCGCGTTCCGGCCGATGTCGGGCAACGCCTCCGTGCTGAGGCTCGAGCGCGCGCTGACGCTTTCGGAGGCGAAAGCGGTCGCCGCGCGGCTGGCGAACGATCCGAACGTCGAGTATGCCGATCCGGACCTGCCCGTTCGTGCTTATCAGACGGTGCCGCCGGACGTCGGCTATACCAACCGGCTCTGGCACTACTACCCGCCGACGCGCACGTTGACCGCGAACGGCAAGACCGTGCCCGCCACGGGTGGCGCGAACCTCGAAGGCGCTTGGAGCGTGACGCGCGGCGCGTCCACGGTCGTCGTTGCGGTCATCGACACGGGCGTCGTGTCGACGCATCCGGAGCTCGCCGGAAAGCTGCTGCAGGGGTACGACTTCGTTTCGTCCGATGTCGGCGCCACGGCGCAGCAGCCGTTGCCGGCAAACTTCGTGGCCAACGACAACAATGGGCGAGACGCGGATCCGGAGGATCCTGGCGACTGGATTTCGACGACCGACACGCAGAACTATCCGGATTTCTGCGGAACCGACGCCTCTGACAGCTCGTGGCACGGCACGCACATGGCCGGAACGATCGCGGGCGTCTGGGGCAACGGGGTGGGCAACCCACCGCCGCCAGGCACGTCCACCGCCGGCATCGCGCCCGACGTGCGCATCCTGCCGCTGCGCGCGCTCGGAAAGTGTGGCGGATCGGCGTCGGACGTCATCGACGCGATGCGCTTCGCGGTCGGGATCCCCGTTCCCGGTGCGGGCGGCGGGCTCGTGGCCAACGGCACCCCGGCACATGTGGTCAACTTGAGTTTGGGGGGCCAAGGCGGCGCATGCAGCGCCGCGTACCAGCAGGCGGTCGACGACGTCACCAACGCGGGCGCGTTGGTGGTCGCCGCCGCGGGTAACGATGGCGTCACAAGCATCAGCCAGCCAGCAAACTGCGCCGGCGCGCTCGGCGCGGTTGCGCACACGATCGATGGCGACAGCGCCGACTACTCCAACATCGGGCCTGAGGCTGGCATCAGCGCGCCCGGTGGCGGCGCACCGACCCAGTTCACGAGCCCGATCGTCTCAGGCGACAACGGCTACTACACCTGGTCGCCGGTGCTCTTCGGTCCAACGACGCAGCAAAGTTCCGACAGCCTGGGCCGGACCGGGCCAGCCGTCGGCGGGTTCACCGGGACGAGTTCGGCAACGGCACACGTATCGGCTGTGGCCGCGTTGCTGAAGTCCGCCGTACCCGGCGCCACGCCCGCGCAACTGCGTCAGTGGATCGTCGCATCGGCGCGGCCGCATCCCGCCGGAACGTTTTGCGCGACGGGACAGCCCGGCGCAGGTCTGTGCGGCGCGGGTCTGCTCGATGCGTCGGCGGCGATGAACCTCGCCGTTGCGCCACCGCCAGGCGGCGGAAGCGGCGGTGGCGGCGGAACCCTGCCGCTGTGGCAGCTGCTGCTGCTCGCTGCGTTCGGGCTGGCCGCGCGTATCCGCCGCCGCGCCTGAACGCGCTGTTGCCTACGAAACGCCGCGCGCCGTCGCGGCGTTTTTCTTGGCATTGCGCCAGGCGAAGGCGAATCCGAGCAGCGTGCCCGCGATCGCGCCGAGCAGATGCGCCTGCGGCACGGTTGTCGCGCCGAGCCATTCCGCGTAGGGGGTGGCGCTACCCGTCGGCTGTTCCAGCACGACCTTGATCCAGCCGCCTGCGGCCAGCGCGAGCGGCAGCGCGAGCGCACGCGGCGTGCGCGTCGCGGAATTCGCCAGCGCGCTGGCGAGCCAGCAGGTCGCGCCCGCGAAGTACAGCGCATGCAGCGCGCCGGAAAAGCCCCGGTACCACAGGATCGTCGGGTGCAGCATCGCAAGCCCCGCGCCGATCGCGATCGCGCCGACGAGAAGCGCGATCAGTTGCCGGCGCAGGTCGAGGTCGGGCCCGAACAGCCGCGCGACCAGCCACCACGCGGCGGCGTTGACGAGCGCATGCTCCCAGTTCACGTGAACCAGATGCGCGGTGACGAGTCGCCACGGCTCGGCCGCGAGCAGCGCGCGGCGGTATTCGAGCGCGGCGCCGGCCGCATCGATCTGCTGCAGCAGAACGATCAGCGCTGCGCCGACGAGCGCGGCCCTTTCGGTGCGGGCGAGGGTGAGGCGGATCACGAGGGTGTCGAACGTGCGTTCGTATAATGCCTCGGCGCTGGTGCACGCGGCGCGCCTTTCGGCGCGCGACGCGCACCGCTTCCCGATCTCCTACTCCTTCCGGCGGCTTCCATGAACGTGCTCACGCTCGAAGCTCTCGCCCGCGACGGCAAGTTGCGCGGCAAACGCGTCTTCATCCGCTCGGATCTGAACGTGCCGCTGGATGACGCCGGCAACATCACCGAGGACACGCGCATCCGTGCGTCGGTGCCGGCGATCAGGCTCGCGCTCGATGCCGGCGCGGCGGTGATGGTGACCTCGCACCTCGGACGGCCGAGCGAAGGGGAACTGAAGCCCGAGGACTCGCTCGCGCCGGTGGCACGGCGACTGTCGGAGCTGCTCGGCCGCCCGGTGCCGCTCGTGCAGAACTGGGTCGACGGCGTGCAGGTCGCGCCGGGCGAAGTCGTTCTGCTGGAGAACTGCCGAGTCAACAAGGGCGAGAAGAAGAACAGCGACGAGCTGGCGCAGAAGATGGCGAGGCTGTGCGATGTCTACGTCAACGACGCATTCGGCACCGCGCATCGTGCCGAGGCCACCACGCACGGCATCGCCAGGTACGCGCCGATCGCCTGCGCGGGCCCGCTGATGGCCGCCGAGATCGACGCGCTCGGCAAGGCGCTCGGCGACCCGAAGCGCCCGCTCGTGGCGATCGTCGCAGGGTCCAAGGTCTCGACGAAGCTCACGATCCTGAACAATCTCGCGCGCAAGGTCGACCGGCTGATCGTCGGCGGTGGCATCGCCAACACGTTTCTGTTGGCCGAGGGCTTCAAGGTCGGCAAGTCGTTGTGCGAACCGGACCTCGTCCCGGAATGCAAGAAGGTGCTCGCCACGCTCGCCGAGAAGGGCGGAACGCTGCCGCTGCCGATCGACGTCGTCGTCGCGAAGGAGTTCTCGGCCACCGCCGCCGCGACGATTCGCCGCGCCGACGCGGTGCAGCCCGACGAGATGATCCTCGACGTCGGCCCGCAGACCGCGCTCGGGCTGGTGCACGGCATCAGCACCGCAGGCACGATCATCTGGAACGGGCCGGTCGGCGTGTTCGAGTTCGACCAGTTCGGCGAAGGCACGAAGCAGCTCGCGCTCGCGATCGCGCAGGCCACCGTCAACGGCGCGTTCTCGATCGCCGGCGGCGGCGACACGCTCGCGGCGATCGCCAAGTACGGCATTGCCGACCGCATCAGCTATATCTCGACCGGCGGTGGCGCGTTCCTCGAATTCCTCGAGGGCAAGACGCTGCCGGCGATCGAGATCCTGCAGCAAAGGGCGAAGCGGTAAACCCGATGCCTCGCTCGACCAAGATCGTCGCCACGCTCGGCCCCGCGTCGAGCGATCCGCTCGTGATCGAGCGGATGCTGGCGGCGGGCGTGGACGTCGTGAGATTGAATTTCTCGCACGGCACGGCCGACGATCATCTGGCGCGCGCAAAGCTCGTGCGCGCAGCGGCACGTGCGTGCGGGCGCGAGGTCGGCATCATGGCCGATCTGCAAGGGCCGAAGATCCGCGTCGGCAAGTTCGAAGGCGGCAAGGTCGAACTGAAGGCCGGGCAGCGCTTCGTGCTCGACGCCGCCTGCGAGCTAGGCAACGCGCAGCGCGCGGGGCTGGACTACAAGGATCTGCCGCGCGACGTGCGCCCCGGCGACGTGCTGCTGGTCAACGATGGTCTGATCGTGCTGGACGTCGAACGCGTCGAGGGCTCCGAGATCCACACGATCGTCCGCATCGGCGGCGAACTGTCGAACAACAAGGGGATCAACAAGCAGGGCGGCGGACTGTCGGCGCCGGCGTTGACCGCGAAGGACGTGCGCGACATCGGAACCGCGATGGAGTGCGGCGCGGACTTCGTCGCCGTGTCGTTCGTCAAGAATCGCACCGACGTCGAGTTGGCGCGCGACCTCGCCACGAGCGCGGGCGCGAAGCATGGCATCCGGCCACAGATCATCGCGAAGATCGAACGCGCCGAAGCGATCCCGGTGCTGCGCGAGATCCTCGAAGCCGCCGACGGCATCATGGTCGCGCGCGGTGATCTTGCGGTCGAGGTCGGTGTGGCCGCGGTTCCGGCGCTGCAGAAGCGCATGATCAAGATGGCGCGCGAGGCGAACAAGCTGGCGATCACGGCCACACAGATGATGGAGTCGATGATCCACAACGCGGTGCCGACGCGCGCCGAGGTGAGCGACGTTGCCAACGCGGTCCTCGACGGCACCGACGCGGTGATGCTGTCGGCGGAGACCGCCGCCGGCAAGTATCCGGTTGAAGTCGTCGAGACGATGGCGTCGATCGTCGAGGCGGCCGACCGCTCGGAGGCGGTCGTGCTCGACACGCAGTTCCTCGACCAGACCTTCACGCGCGTCGACCAGTCGATCGCCTACGGCGCGCTGTTCACGGCGTTTCACCTGCGCTGTGCGGCGATCGTCGCGCTGACCGAGTCGGGCTCGACGACGCTGTGGATGAGCCGGCACGACATCGACATCCCGATCTACGCGCTGACGCCGAGCGTCGCCACGCAGCGCCGGCTCGCGTTGTACCGCAACGTTCGCCCGCTGCACTTTCCCGCGGGTCAGGAGCGCGATGCGGCGCTGGCTGCAGCCGAGAAGCTGCTGCTCGACCAGGGCCGGGTGCAGCGTGGCGACCTGATCGTGCTGACCTGCGGCGAACCGATGGGGCAGGCCGGCGGCACCAACACGCTCAAGATCGTCCGCGTTGGCGGACAGGGATGAAGGCGGGCGATTTCGGCGAGGCTGACGTGCGGGCAGCGAACGTCGAGGTCGCCGCGACGCGCCCGGCGGCAGCCAGGATCGTCCGGGTGGCGGGGCATCAGGATCGGCATCGAATGGATTCGAGCGGATCATCGCGCTTGCGGCGGCGGTCGGCCCTTCACCGGCCGTCTCGCGTCCGACCGGCCCCGATCCGCGCGCCATAGCCCCGGCATGTGTCGCGCGGCAGACGGCGCGGTGTCATAGGCTCGGGTCGTGCTCGATCCTCGATCCTCGATCCTCGATCCGCGGCGAGCGTTGCTCGCCGCCGCGTTCGTGCTGTGCGCCTGCGGCACGCTGCCGGAGCGGCCGCCGTCGGGAACCGCCGAGTTCGCGGAGCGGATCGCACCGGTATCGCAGACGTCGCTCTCGCCCGTGTACGACACGCCGGGCAAGCGGGCGGCGACCCTGCAGCGCGTCTGGCAACTCGTCGCCGACCGCTACTACGACCCCTCGTTCAACGGCGTCGACTGGGCCGCCGCGCGCGAACGGTACCTGCCAGCCGCCCTCGCTGCGGCGAGCGATGCGCAGTTCTACGTTGCGCTCAAGGCGATGGTGCGTGAGCTGCGCGACTCGCACACGGTCGTGCTGACCGCGAAGGAAAGTGCCGACCGGCGCCGCTTCGTCGCACCGCAGACGGGTGCCACGCTCGGCATCGTCGAGGGGCGGGTGGCGGTACTCGCCGTTTCGGCCGACTCGCCGGCTGCGCGCGCGGGCGTGCGCGCAGGCGACGTCGTCGTCGCGTTGAACGGCACGGCGCTCGACGAGTCGTTCTTCGAGCGCGCGTCGGCGTCCGTCGACGACGCCGTCGAGCCGGGCGGCGTCGCGCCGCTGCCGCGTGATGCCGCCGAGGCCGACCGCGGCCGCCGCCTGCGCGCGCTGCAGCGGCTGCTGCGCGGCGCACCCGACGCGCCGCCGCCTTCGCTGCGGCTGACGCTGCAGCGTGCGCCGGATGCGGCGCCGATCGAGGTCGATCTGCCGGTCGTGCCGGTCGGCGTGCCGCCGCGTGTCGAGTTGACCCGGCTCGACGACGGTGTGGCGGTGCTGAAGCTGACGCGTTTTTCCGCCGACGTGCGCGACGAGCTGCGCCGCGCGGTCGAACAGGTCGCGGGCGCCAACGCGCTGATCCTCGATCTGCGCGGCAACAGCGGCGGCGATTACGCGATGTACACGTGGTTCGCGGCGCAGTTCATGACCGCGCCGCGCGAAGTGATGACCGCCATGCGGCGCGAAGGCGCGGGCCAGCGCCGCTCGGCGTTGGTGCTGCGGCCGGCGGCCGAGGCGTTTGCCGGACCGATCGCGGTGCTGACCGACCGCCGCACCGCAAGCGCCTCCGAGCTGATGGCCGTCACGCTCGTCGAGCAGCGCAACGCCGTCACCGTCGGCGAATCGACCTGCGGCTGCGTCGTCGCCGTTCGCACCGAACACGTGCTGCCCGACGGCGGCGGGCTGCGCATCGCAGAGACCGGTTTTGTCTCGGCGCGCGGCCGCCGGATGGAGGGCGAGCCGCTCACACCGACACGGCTCGTGCTGCCGACGCTCGCCGACCTGCGCGCAAGTCGCGATCCGGTGCTCGAGGAGGCGCGCCGGCTGCTGAGGGAGCGCCTGCACAGACCATAGAAGCTGTGAGGATTCCGTCACGAGCGGCCCGCTGCCCCGGATCGAGTCCGGGGGCACGCAGCCGCAGGGCCGAGACATATCAAGAGACATATCAAGTGGATAGGCGAGGCCCGAGCACCGCGCGACGACGCCAGCGGGCCGCGCAGTAGAAAGATTCACAGCTTCATAGCAGCCTGCGAGAGCGCGGTCTCGATCGCCCGCATGCTTCGCATGCGCGGCGTTCGAGATGCCCCGCAGGCTTCGCGCGCCCCTTGTCCGAAGGCGGCCGGTTGTGCGCGAGCCGATGCCCGCGCCAGATCGAACCGGCCTTCGCGACGTCGCGGTACGGGGAATTTCAATGTCCAGACCGTCGGCGCCGGCTTCGAAGCCGTTGCCGATCGGCCGGCGTCGTTCGAATTCGATCGTCGATCGACCTCTCGCGAGCCGCCTACAATGGCACCATCGACGGGATGTCCGAACGGACACATCACACGGGAGAAGCGTCATGGCGCTGGTATCGATGCGGCAACTGCTGGATCACGCGGCCGAAAACGGTTATGGCGTGCCGGCGTTCAACGTCAACAACCTCGAGCAGGTGCAAGCGATCATGGAGGCGGCGAAGGAAGTCAACGCGCCGGTGATCATGCAGGCTTCGGCGGGCGCGCGTAAGTACGCGGGCGAGCTGTTCCTGAAGCACCTGATCCAGGCCGCGGTCGAGTCGTATCCGGAGATCCCGATAGCGATGCATCAGGATCACGGACAAAGCCCGGCGGTGTGCGAAAGCGCGATCAAACTCGGTTTCACGTCGGTGATGATGGACGGATCGCTGCGCGAGGACGGCAAGACCGTGGCCGACTACGAGTACAACTGGCAGGTGACGAAGAAGGTCGTCGATATGGCGCACGCGGTCGGCGTGTCGGTCGAAGGCGAACTGGGCTGCCTCGGTTCGCTCGAGACGATGAAGGGCGACAAGGAAGACGACCATGGCGCCGAAGGCACGATGACCAAGGAGATGCTGCTGACCGACCCCGAGCAGGCGGCCGATTTCGTCCGGCGCACGCAGCTCGACGCGCTGGCGATTGCGATCGGAACGAGCCACGGCGCGTACAAGTTCACGCGCAAGCCGACCGGCGACATCCTCGCGATCGAGCGCATCAAGGAGATCCATCGCCGCATTCCGAACACGCATCTGGTGATGCACGGGTCCTCCTCCGTGCCGCAGGAGCTGCTCGAGGAGATCCGCAAGTACGGCGGCCAGATGAAGGAGACGTACGGCGTGCCGGTCGAGGAGATCCAGGAGGCCATCAAGCACGGCGTACGCAAGGTCAACATCGACACCGACATTCGCCTGGCGATGACCGCGGCGATCCGCAAGTTCCTGCACGAGAATCCGAGCAAGTTCGATCCGCGCGAATACCTCAAGCCCGCGCGCGAGGCGGCGCGCGCGATCTGCAAGCAGCGCTACATCCAGTTCGGCTGCGAGGGCCACGCGAGCCGGATCAAACCGCTGCCGCTCGAAGTCATGTCGCAGAAATACCGCTCGGGCGAGCTCGCCCAGCGCGTGAACTAAGCAGCTGCGTAGGTCCGCTGCGCGTCGCCGGATCGAGTCCCCGGCGCACGCAGAAGAAGGAGTCCGGGCCGCCAAGTCGGACACGGCGTAAGACGACGGTGCCTGCCGGCGCCGTCCGCTTTCTCGACTCGCGCTTTGGAGGCTTTCCGCGCCGGCGACGGCCAAGGCGGCCGACGGGGATGCACCGGCGAGCGGGCGGATGGGCGAAGGCGCGCCGTCAGCATGCGCGGCATCGCGAGCCGCGGCGGCCGGCGCCTCTGGCCCGAATCTCCCTTCGGGTATCCCGCATATCGCGCGTTGCGAGTCTTATGACCGCTGCCGGCCGACAGGCGATCGCAGCCTATACCCCTCGTCGTTCCCGGACGCGGTCGAGGCGTCCCGAGGGCTCGCAACGCCGAGATCCCTCCGGCGGCGCGGGGCCCGAGTCGGGATGACGACACCGGCGCCCGCGTCGCAGAAACCGACATGCGGGCTGGCGGTTTCACGAGGTTGAGCGACGTTCGATCGCCGCAGGGCAGGACACGCGGGGCACGCACGGCGACCCGGGAAACGTCGAATAAGCCCATCAAGTGTGCGTTTGTCGCGCGTCGCCGACGGTCTCGGCTCGCTATCGTGCATTGCCGAGCGCCGGCGCGCGCGCCACCACCGAGAACCATCGTGACGATCACCCGGGTCCGTGTTTCGATGGCGCGCGCAACGCGCGGCTGACAGCGACCATGTTTCGCCTGCGCACCCGCATCCTGGTGTCGTTCACCGCCCTGATCGTGTCGATCCAGGGGATCGGGTTCGTGCTCGTGAGCCAGGCCGGCGTCGGCCAGGCGCGCGAGCAGACCGAAGCCGAACTGATCTCGGCCGAACGGGTCTTTGCGCGGCTGCTGCAGCTCAAGCGCGAGCAGGCGCTGCAGGCCGCGGAGCTGCTCGCCGCCGATCACGCGTTGCGCGACACGTCCGCAGGAAACGATGCCGCCATCGCCGAAGCGGCGCTGCGCGCGCACGCCGCGCGCGTCGGCGCCGACGCGGCGCTGCTGGTCGGACCCGACCGCCGCATCGTCGCGGACGCGTTCGACCCAAGGCGGCGCGGCCAGCCGTTCGCGATCGCCGGGCTGCTCGATGCGGCGCGCGAAGCGGGGCGGGCGGCTTCCGTGGCGCGGTTCGACGAACACGCGTACCAGTTCGTCGCCGTTGCCCTGGCGGCGCCGAAGCCCGGCCGCTCGGTCGTGCTCGGAACGGAAATCGACGATGCGCTGGTCGTCGAACTGCGCCAGTTGACCGGCCTCGAGATCAGCTTCTTCGGGGTGCGCGAAGACGGAACCCCGGTCGAACTCGCGTCGACGCTGACCGGCACGCGCCGCGCGGCGCTCGCCGTGGCGCTGCGCAACCGTGCGCTGCAGCCGCAGGCGAGTATGTCGCTCAAGCTCGCCGGCAGCGAGTACGAGACGCGCGTGCTTGCGGTCGGCAGCGGCGACGGCGGAAGCGTGTTCGCGGTGCTGCAGCGCTCGCTGGACGACATGCTCGGCGCGTTCGAGCGGCTGCGCGTGTTCCTGCTGCTGCTGGGCGCGGCGAGCGTTGCCGTCGCGGTCGTCGCGAGCTACGCGATCGCGCGAACGATCACACGGCCGCTGTCGGAGCTGACGCGCAGCGCCACGCGCATGCAGGACGGCGACTATCGCGCGCCGATCGCGGTCGCGCGCACCGACGAGATCGGCGTGCTCGCCGGCACCCTCAACCACATGCGCGAACGCATCGCCAGACGCGAGCAGGAGGTGCTGCGACTGGCGTACGAGGACGCGCTGACCGGGTTGCCCAACCGCGCGCGGCTCGTCGAGCGCATCGAAGTCGCGCTGCGCAACGCCGGGCAGCGCGGCCAGATCGCCGCGGTGATGCTGCTCGATCTGGACCGCTTCAAGGGCATCAACGACACGCTCGGGCACGCCGCCGGGGACGAGGTGCTCAGGCGCGTGGCAGAGCGGCTGCGCGGCGTGCTGCGCGACGGCGGCACGGTCGCTCGTCTCGGCGGCGACGAGTTTGCGATCGTGCTGACCGCCGCCGACGTCGACGAGGTGCGCGCGGTCGCGCGCGCGATCGTCGGCGCGCTGCGCGCGCCGATCGAATTCGAAGGCCAGCCGATCGACGTTGCCGCGAGCATCGGCATCGCGCTCTACCCGGAAGACGGCATCGACGCCGGAACGCTGATGCGCCGCGCCGACATCGTGATGTACGTGGCCAAGCGCAGCACGGCCAGTTTCGCCTTCTACGACGAGCGTTACGAAGTCGCACAGCGCCAGCATCTTTCGCTGCTCGGCGAGTTGCGGCGCGCGGTCGAGTCCGCGGAGTTGCGCGCGTACTACCAGCCGAAGATCGAGCTTGCGTCGGGCCGCATCGGCGGTGTCGAGGCGCTGGTTCGCTGGCGGCACCCGACGCGCGGACTGGTGCCGCCCGGCGAGTTCATGCCGTACGCCGAACAGACCGGTTTCGTGCGTGTCATCACGCGCTGGATGCTCGCCGTCACGCTGCGCCAGTGCGGTCGGTGGGCGGAGCAGGGCACGCCGTTGCAAGTGGCCGTCAACATCTCGGCGCGCGACCTGATGAGCCGCGATCTGCCGCAGCTGATCGGGGATCTGCTGCACAGCCACCGTGTCCGGCCCGAACTCGTCTGCCTGGAGATCACCGAGTCGAGCTTCATGGAGGACCCCGAGCTCGCGCTCGCCACGCTGCGCGCGCTGCACGGGCTCGGCGTGCGGCTGGCGATCGACGACTTCGGCACCGGCTTCTCGTCGCTCGCATATCTGAAACGGCTGCCGGTGGACGAGCTGAAGATCGACCGGACCTTCGTGATGGGCATGGTCGACGACCGCGACGACCGCATGATCGTGCATTCGACGATCGAGCTCGCGCACAACCTCGGGCTCAAGGTCGTCGCCGAAGGCGTGGAGACCGACGCCTGTCTCGACGAACTGCGCGCGCTCGGCTGCGATCTGGTGCAGGGCTACCTGATCAGCGGCCCGCTGCGGCGCTCGAAGCTCGAGGCCTGGTTGCGCGAATCCCCGTGGGGGATCGCGCGGCCGGAAACGGCGGTCGCGGACTGAAGGGCGGGACCGCGCGCACGCCGCGGGCTACGCCGCGAGCGCACCCGCCGGGCGAACCGGCGCGGCGCCGCTCGGCGCTTCGGCGCGCTGCAGGTCGGCGGTGAGGCTGCGGATCGCGGCCTCGTCGAGGGTTTCGCGCGCGAGCAGTTCGCGCGCGCAGCGTTCGAGCACCTCGCGGTTGCGCGACAGGATGTCGGTGGCGCGATCGAACGCGTTCATGACGATCGAGCGCACCGCTTCGTCGATGCGCTGCTGCGTGTCGGGGCTCGTCGCGCAGCCGCCCTGCGGATAGGTCGGAACGTCGAGGAACCGCGCGCGTTGCGGCTCGTACGCGACATAGCCGAGGTCCTCGACCATGCCGTAGCGGGTCACCATGTCGCGCGCGATGTCGGTGACCTTGGCCAGGTCGTCCGCGGCGCCGGTCGACAGATGGCCGAAGACGAGGCGCTCGGCGGCGCGGCCGCCCAGCAGCACGACGATCTTGTTCTCCAGTTCCTCGCGCGTCATCAGGAAGCGGTCCTCGGTCGGGCGCTGGATCGTATAGCCGAGTGCGCCGATGCCGCGCGGGATGATCGAGACCTTGTGCACCGGGTCGGACCCCGGCAGCGCGAGCGCGGTGAGCGCGTGGCCCATTTCGTGATAGGCGACGATCTCGCGCTCGCGCGGATTGAGCACGCGGTTCTTTTTCTCGAACCCCGCGACGATGCGTTCGATCGCATGCGTGAAGTCCGCGAGCGCAATCGCATCGGCGCCGCGACGGGTCGCCGCCAGCGCCGCTTCGTTGACCAGGTTCGCCAGGTCCGCGCCGGAAAATCCCGTCGTCAACGCGGCGACCTGCTCGAGGTCGACGTCGGGCGCGAGCTTGACCTTGCGCACGTGCACCTTGAGGATCTGCACGCGTCCGGTCTTGTCGGGCCGGTCGACCAGGACCTGGCGGTCGAAGCGGCCCGCGCGCAGCAGCGCCGGATCGAGGATCTCCGGCCGGTTGGTCGCCGCCAGCAGCACCAGGCCGACGGAGCTGTCGAAGCCGTCCATCTCGACGAGCAACTGGTTCAACGTTTGTTCGCGCTCGTCGTGGCCGCCGATCGGGCCGGCCGCGCCGCGGGCGCGGCCGAGCGCGTCGAGCTCGTCGATGAAAATGATCGCGGGCGCCTTGCTGCGCGCCTGCTCGAACAGGTCGCGTACGCGCGCCGCACCGACGCCGACGAACATCTCGACGAACTCGCTGCCCGAGATCGAAAAGAACGGCACACCCGCTTCGCCCGCGACCGCTTTGGCGAGCAGCGTCTTGCCGGTGCCCGGCGGTCCCACCAGCAGCACGCCCTTGGGCATGCGCGCGCCGAGCCGACCGTAGTCCTTCGGGTTCTTCAGAAACTCGACGACCTCCTGCAACTCGGCTTTCGCTTCGTCCACACCGGCGACGTCGGCGAAGGTCACGCCCGTGTTCTTCTCGACGTAGACCTTGGCGCGGCTCTTGCCGATCGACATGAAGCCGCCCAGCCCCTGCTTTTCAGCGACTCGACGGAACACGAAGTACCACAGGCCGAAGAACACCGCCGCAGGCACGATCCACGACAGCAGATCGCGCAGGAAGGTGCTTTCGACGACGCGCGTGTACTTCACGTCGTATTTGCTCAGGCGGTCGGCCAGCTCAGGCTCGACCCGGTTGGCGACGATCGTCGTCTTGCCGCCGGGCTCGGGCGACTTCAGCCGGCCAGTGATCGTCCTTTCGCCGACGATGACCTCGGCCACGCGGCCTTCGGCCAGCGCGCGCTCGAACTCGCTGTAGGGCACCGGTTCGATCTGCTGCGCGGCCTGCCACCAGTTCTGCAGCATCAGAAAGGTCATGACGGCGAAGATCCAGTACCAGACGTTCCAGCGGGTTTGCGGCTGCATCGTCACACTCCGGGTTGCAGGGTGACGCGGACGTCGCGCTGCTTGCGGTCGCGGACCACGGTGACGGCGACCGTGTCGCCGACCTTGAAGTCGTCCAGCCGCGCCAGCAGGCGCGCCACCGACCCGACCGGCTTGCCTTCGACGGCGACGATCACGTCGCCCGGGACGATGCCGCCCTCGGGCGTGACGGTCGCGCCGGCGAGTCCCGCCTTGGCCGCGGCCGAATCGGGCGCAACGCGCAGGATCACCACGCCCTCGACGCCGAGCAGCGCGGTGAGCCGCCGGTTCAGTTCCTCGTCGACCTCGATGCCCAGCGTGGGCCGCACGTATCGGCCGGTACGGATCAGTTGCGGCACGACGCGGTTGACGGTATCCACCGGCACCGCGAAACCGATGCCGGCCGATGCGCCGGACGGGCTGAAAATCGCGGTGTTGATGCCGATCAGACGCCCGGCCGAATCGAGCAGCGGGCCGCCGGAATTGCCCGGATTGATCGCCGCGTCGGTCTGGATCAGATGCTCGATGACCGTGCCGCGCTCCGTCGGCAGCGAACGGTCGAGCGCGGAGACGATCCCGGTCGTCATCGTCCAGTCCAGCCCGAACGGGTTGCCGATGGCGAACGCCTTCTGGCCGACCTTCAGGTTGCTGCTCGTACCGATCGGCACCGGCGGCGGTCGCTTGAATCCGACGCCGATGCGCAGCACGGCGATGTCGTGCGCGGGGCTTGCGCCGACCAGCACGGATTTGTAGTCGCGCCCGTCAGCCAGCCGCACGATCGCCTCCGACGCGCCCTCGACGACGTGAAAATTGGTCACCACGTGGCCGTGCTCGTCCCAGATGAAGCCGCTGCCGGTACCGCGCGGCACGGAGAACACGTTGCGCGTCCAGAAGTCGCGCACCTGCTGGCGGGTGCTGATGTAGACGACCGAGTCGCGCGTGCGCTCGAACAGTTCGATCATCGACTGTTCGTCGGCGGCGAGATCGCCGCGCGCGACCACCGGCCGCGGCGCGGCGTCGCGCACCGCCGGATCGGACGAACCGCCACCGGGCACCCAGCGCGCGAACGCGATCAGTGCGGCGACGACCACACCCGTCCAGATCAGCCGTGTGACGAAGCGGTCGCTCATACGGATGCTCTTCCGCTCGTTGCCTCCTCCTGCGCGCTGTTGCGGTCGTCGCGTTCGCGCACGAGCCAGTAGACGCTGCCGAGCGCGAGCGCCGCGCCCGCGAGCGCGGCGATCTTGGCCGGACTGGTATCCGGATCGAGGATCACGAACTTGCGCGCCAGCGCGATCAGCGCGATCAGCACGACCGTCTTGACCTGGATGATGCTGTCGCGCCGCAGCGCGACGCGAACGATCGAGTGCTTGAACTGCATCGCGATCAGCAGCGTCATGATCATGCCGAACACCGACTGGAACACCCGGTGCTCGAGCGGATTGAATGCGTCGACGATCAGCAGCAGGATCACCGTGCGGATCAACTGGATCAGCGACACGACGACGATCGCTGCGATCACCGGCGCAAGCGTCAGTGCAATGACCTGCTCGAAGCGCTCGTACGCGCCGAGCAGCGCCCACGTGCGCCGGAACTCCGCGAACTGCGAACGCGCGGCCGGCACTTCGTCCCTGCTTGCGTTCATCGCTCGTATCTCCCGGTGCGCGCGCTTCGCGGCGTGCTCACCATGACGATGCCTCCAGGCTGCGCAGCGCCGCGCGCAGCCGCGCGATCTCTTCGGTCAGGTCGGCCACCAGCGCGGCGAGCTCGGGTGCCGCGTCGAAGGCCAGTTCGATGCTGCGCATCGTGCGCACGCGCCGCAGCGCGGTCGCATCGAACCGCCAGGCGGAGACGTCCGTGCCGCGCGCGCCGAGCAGCCCCTGCTCGACACGTTCGATCACCCACTGCGGGCTCACGGCGCACACGCAGGCCAGCTCATCGAGCGTGAGCTGCACCTCGTTCAGCGTGACTTCGATCGGGCCGGCGTGCGTGTTCATGCCTGCTCCGGGTGCTGGGCCGCAGCGGCGCGGCGGGCGTCGAAGTCCGACAGTTCGCGCGCCATCGTTTCATACAGACGCCGCGCGCGCGCATCGTCGGCCGACGGCAGCACGACGCGGACCACCAGATCGAGGTCGCCCGGCGGAGTGCTCGGCAGGCCGCGGCCGCGCACCGTCAGGCGCCGTCCGCTTTGCGCGCCGGCCGGAATCCGGACGCGCAGCGTCGAGCCGTCGGGCAGTTGCACCGGGATGACCGCGCCGAGCGCGGCTTCCCAAGGGGCGACCGGAAGGTCGCCGACCAGGTCGCGTCCTTCGACACGCCAGCGCGGATGCGGCGCGAAGTGCACCTCGAGGAACAGATCGCCCGGCGGCGCGCCGCCCGCGCCCGGCGCGCCCTGGCCCGCCAGCCGGATCAACTGACCCTCGCGCACGCCGCGCGGAATCTGTACCTCGAGTGTGCGCGTCTCGACCGTGACGCGGCCATTGGCGTCGAGTTTCGGCACGCGCAGGCTGATCGTTCGGCGCGCGCCGCGCCACGCGTCCTCGAGGTCGAGCACGACCTTTGCGTGATGGTCCTCGCCGCGCGCGCGGAACTCGCGGCCGAACGGCGCGCCGCGCTGGCGGCCTCCCATGCGGCCGAACAGTTCCGCGAAAAAGTCGCTGAAGTCGGCCGCCGCGGCGTCGTCGAAGCCGCCGCCCGAGAACTCGAACCCCGCGTCCCAGTCCGGCGGCGGGCGGAACTCCTCGCCTGCGTGATGCCCGCGCGCCAGCAGCGCGTCGTAGGCGGCACGCTTCTCGGGGTCGGACAGCACCGCATACGCCTCGTTGACCTCCTTCATCCGGCGTTCGGCGTCCGGCTCCTTGCTCACGTCCGGGTGGTACTTGCGCGCAAGCCCGCGGTAGGCTTTCTTGATCTGGTCCGCGGTGGCATCGCGCGCAACGCCCAGCGTCGCGTAATAGTCCTTGAACTCCAAGCGACCTCTCCGCGGCCTGCTGTGTCGGAATCCGAACGATCAGGTGGGGACTGGCGTGGCCGACTTCAATGCGGCGGCGGCAGCCGGCGCGTATCGTACGCGATCGGCCGAGGCACAATGCGTCCGCACACCGCCGTTGCGCCGATGCACACACCGCCTTTCATCGCCCCCCAACGTTTCGACGACCCCGGCGCCGCGCTGGCGCAGGTGTCGAAGATCTACGCGCAGTCGGTCGAGTTCCTGCGCGACGCACTGGCGCGCTTTCTCGCCGGCGAGGAGCTCGCCGCCCGCGTGCGCGCGTTCTACCCGTTCGTCCGCGTGCGGACCGAATCGGTCGCGCGCGCCGACTCGCGGCTCGCCTACGGCTTCGTCGCGGGACCGGGCACGTACGAAACCACGCTGACGCGCCCGGACCTGTTTGCCGATTACTTCCGCGAGCAGTTCCGGCTGTTGATCGCGAGCCATCGCGTGTCGATCGAGGTCGGCACGAGCCGGCAGCCGATCGCCGTGCACTTCGCGCTCGACGACGACGAACAGCTCGAAGGCTCGCTCGATCCCGCACGCCGCGCGCGGATGCGCGAGCTGTTCGACCTGCCGGATCTCGCCGTGATGGACGACGGCATCGCCAACGGCACCTACGAGCCCGCACCGGGCGAGGCGCTGCCGCTGGCGCTGTTCACCGCGCCGCGTGTCGACTACTCGCTGCACCGGCTGCGCCACTACACCGGCACGCGGCCCGAGCACTTCCAGAACTTCGTGCTGTTCACGAACTACCCGTTCTACGTCGACGAGTTCGTCCGCATCGGGCATGCGCTGATGGCCGAAGGCGATTCCGCGCACCACGGCTACGGCGCGTTCGTCGAGCCCGGCAACGTGATCACGCGCCGCGCGGGGCGACCGCCGGTCGCGCCCGGCGAACAGGGCGCACCGCCCGCGCGGATGCCGCAGATGCCCGCATATCATCTGGTGCGCGACGATCGCGCCGGCATCACGCTCGTCAACATCGGCGTCGGCCCGGCCAACGCGAAGACGATCACCGACCACATCGCC
>CAZIJU010000014.1:0-43894 GCA_964539745.1 uncultured Burkholderiaceae bacterium
CGGCCGCGCCTATGAAGGCGATGCGACTGAAGTCGCGATGCTCGAAGCCGCGCAACGCGCCGGCGTGCACGCCGAGCGCTGGCGCGCGAAGGCGCCGCGCGTCGGCGAACTGCCGTTCGATTCGGAGCGCAAGCGCATGACGACCGTGCATCGCATCGGCCACGAGTCGGTCGCGATCGTCAAGGGCGCGCCGGAGTCGGTCCTGCCGCTGTGCGTGCGGCAGGCGGGTGCGGCCGGCGAAGAGCCGCTCGCGGCCGTCTGGCGCGCGGAGGCGGAAACGCTGGCCGCGGCCGGCCTGCGCGTGCTCGCGTTCGCCGAAAAGCGCGTGCACGGCGACCGCGAACTCGAAGCGGAGCTGACGCTGCTCGGGCTGATCGGCCTGCTCGATCCGCCGCGCGAAAACGCCGCGGCGGCGGTCGCCGAGTGCCGCAGCGCCGGCATCACGCCGGTGATGATCACCGGCGACCATCCGGCGACGGCGCTCGCGATCGCGCGCCGCGTCGGCATCGCGCACGAACCGTCGCAGGTGATGACCGGGCGCGAACTGGCGACGCTGTCGGAGGCGGACCTCGCCGCGCGCATCGAAGCGATCCGCGTCTACGCGCGCGTCGATCCGGCGCAGAAGATCCGCATCGTCGAGGCGCTGCAGGCGCGCGGCGAATGCGTCGCGATGACCGGCGACGGCGTCAACGACGCGCCGGCGCTCAAGCGCGCCGACATCGGCGTGGCGATGGGACTCGCCGGCACCGACGTCGCGCGCGAGGCCGCGGCGATCGTTCTGCTCGACGACAACTTCGCGACGATCGTGCGCGCGGTGCGCGAGGGCCGCCGCATCTACGACAACGTGCGCAAGTTCGTCCGCTACGCGCTGACCGGCAACGCCGGCGAGATCTGGACGATCTTCCTCGCGCCCTTCGTCGGGCTGCCGCTGCCCCTGGCGCCGATCCACATCCTGTGGGTGAACCTCGTCACCGACGGTCTGCCCGGCGTGGCGCTGTCGACCGAACCGGCCGAACCCGACGTGATGCGACGCCCGCCGCGGCCGCGCGACGAGTCGCTGTTCGCGCGCGGGCTGTGGCAGCACGTCGTCTGGGTCGGGCTGCTGATCGGCGCAGTGTCGCTGCTCGGCTACGCGTGGGGCCACGCGGCCAGCGGCGGCGATCACCGCGTGGCCGCGAGCCTGTGCTTTACGGTGCTGGCGTTCGCGCAGCTCGCGCACGTGCTCGCGATCCGCGTGGAGATCCGCACCACGCTCGCGCGCGGCTTCTTCGCCAACCGCTGGCTGCTGCTCGCCGTCGGCGCCACGCTTGCGGTGCAGTTCGCGATCCTGTACGTGCCGTGGCTGAACGTGCCGTTCAAGACCGCGCCGCTGGCGCCGCGCGAACTGGCGCTGGCGCTCGCGCTGGCTGCGCTCGTGTACTTCGCGGTCGAGGCGGAGAAATGGGCGGTGCGGCACGGCTGGCTGTACCGCGCCGCAGCCGCGGCTTGAGTGGTCAGCGCGCCGCCAGCGCGCGCGGCGGCGCGGCTGCGTTGCGTTCGGGCGCGAAGGCGAGCGGCCGGCGCGCCCAGCGCTCGCGTTCGCGCTTCGGCAGCGAGCGCATCTGCGACAGCACCCACAGCGTGCGCTCCAGCGCCGGCCTGCCGCGGCGGAATTCGCGCGCGTGCGCTTCGTGCGGATTGCGCAGGCTGCCGGCGAGCCAGGCCGCTTCGAGGGGGCTGAGCTGCGCCGGCGTCTTGCGGAAGTAGGCGCGCGCGGCCGCCCGCGCGCCGCAGATGCCCGGTCCCCAGTCGACCGTGTTCAAGTACAGCTCGAGGATGCGCGGTTTGCCGAGCGTGTGTTCCATCTCGACCGCGTACAGCGTTTCGCGGAGCTTGCGTGCGAGCGTGCGTTCGCCGCCGGTGAAAAGCGTGCGCGCGAGCTGCTGCGAGAGGGTGCTCGCGCCGCGCAACTCGGCGCCGCCCGCATCGAAAGCGGCGAGCGACGCGTCGAGTTCGAAGCGGTCGATGCCCGCGTGCTCGTGGAAGCGCTGGTCCTCGGCGGCGAGTACGGCAGCGGGCAGCCACGCGCCCAGCGCGTCGAGCGCAATCCAGCCACGCTCGCCGTCGCCGCTGGCGATCCGGTGCGCCGTGCCGTCGGCGCCGCGGCACGCATGGTGGAAGCCGCCCCACGCGTACTGCGCGGTATTCAGTCCGTCGACCGCAAGGTTCTGCCATTGAAGCTGCGCACTGCCGCGCAGCGCGGGCAGCGCGAGCACGCCGCGCGCGGCGAGCGCGCCTTCGATGCGCGCGTGGCGCTGCTCGGGGATCGCGTCGCCGAACGGCCGCAGCAGCGCGGCGAGGTCGGTCGCCGGCAACACCCATTCGACGTCGATGCCGTGCGAGCGCAGCGTGGCGACGAAGTCGACGCGCACGTCGCCGGCGGCGAGGCGGCCGTCGAGGCGGTTGCTCTCCGCGCCGCGCCGGCGCGCGAGCCGCAGCTCGGCCGACGGCAGCAAGAGTGCCTGGCTCGCCAGCCGCGGGTGCTCGATGCGGCATGGCCGGCATTGCACGACCAGCGCATCCTGCGCGCGAGCGAAGCGCAGCCGGCCGAACGACGTGGTCTTCTCGAAGCCGTCGAGCGCGCGCAGCGCGAGCGGTGTGGTCGCGAGCCGCAGCAGGCCGGCAACGTTGAGGTCGATCGCGTGCCTGCGCGTCAAGGCGAGCGGCACCGTCCAGTCCCCCGGACGCGCCGCCAGCACGCCGCTTGCTGCGACGACCGTCGCGACCGCGGCTGCGAGCAGCAGCACGCCGAGGCCCGCGCCGAGCGCGATCCAGCGCGCGCGTTTCCAGTTTTCGCTCACTGCGCTTGTCCTGCATCGAGCGGCGTGACCGCCGTCAGCGCCCACCACGGCCCGCCCGCGGCGAGCGCGGCCCAGTACCAGGCCGAAACATCCGTCCATGCGCCCCCGTTCGCGTCGTGGATGCGCTCGCACACGCGCAGGCGCGCGCCGCCGCGCGCCGCGACGAAGCAGCTCCAGCGCAGGCCGTCGGCATCGACCGCGGCGCGCGCCGACGCCACCGCGTAGCCCACCGCGCGGAAGCAGTCGGCCGCCGGATGCAGCATCCGCGTGGCGCGCGTGACGCGGCGCGCGATCAGCACGTCGTCGGTGCCGTCCACGGCGAAGCGCGCGACCGCGCCGGGAAAACGCGCGGCGAAGCGCGCTTCGACCGGCGTGGCCGCGAGTTGGGTCAGCGGCCTGCCGCGGAAGCGGGTCGGCCACTCGATCGAAGATCGAGCGCCGGCCGCCGAGGCCGCGATGTCCTTCGCGCCTGCGCCAGGCGCGATCAACGCAGCGAGCCCCGGCCACACCGCCGCGGCGAGGCAGGCGCCGACGAAGAAGGTCCGGGCTTTCACGCGCGCCTCCAGTGGACGAAGGCGACGACCGGCACGATCGCGGCGGCGAATGCCGCCAGCCCGATCGCGTCGTGCGCCCACGCCGGCGCGCGGACGAGTCCGCTTTCGGGGAAGAACAACAGCGCGTTGCGCAACACGTTGGCCGCGAACACCGCGCCGGCGGCGACGAGGCCGTTGGTGAGCGTGCGCCGCGCGCTCGCACCGGCGAGGTGCGACAGCAGCGCCGCCGTGTAGCTGCCGACCCACAACATGCCGATGCCCGCGCACGGGGGATCGACGAGGATCGTTCGGCCGCCGAACTCGAAGGCCGCGCCGCGCGCGACGACATCGAGGCCGGCCAGCGCGAGTAGCGGCGCGGCCGCGTGCGCGGTCGCCAGCCGCAGCGGATAGCCGAAGTAGAACTGCAGCGACGCGATGATCGGCAACGCGAGCAGCAACAGCGTGAAGAGCGGCGCGGCGGGGCGCTGCGGCGCCGCGCCCGCGAGAAAGACGCCGAGCGCGAGCATGGCGACCGCGGCGGCCACGAGCGATGGAACGAACGGCTCGAGCGCGGCCGCGACGACGGCGAGCGCCGCCGAACCGATCAGCACGTTGCGCGAAGGCAGCACGAGCTGCGCGCGATCGCGAAACACGAGCACGGCAACCGTTGCGAGCGCGAGGATGCCCCAGGGTTCGTCGGAGCCGTCGGTGAAGCGGCGGGACATCCAGCGCCAGTGAGGCCAGAGCGCGAAGAGCAGCGCGGCGAGCTGGAGCCGGACCGTGGGTACGCTGCGAACGAGTTGCTGCAACGAACCCCTGCTCCCGGCCCTCTGCCCGTTTTCGCGGAGAGGGGGCGAAGGACGGCGATCAATCTCCCTGTCTCCAGGTATCGGCAGAGGAGTACTGCCCAGCGGCACCAACACCCCCATGAACGGCCCCGGCATCGTCCGCCCGATCCGCGCATTCAGTTCACTCACGGCCGGGCTCCTTTGCGATGGCCGTGCGCCGCCGGCGCATCCACCAGCTCAGCGCGCCGGCCAGCGCGGCGAGCGCGGCGAACTCGGGCTCGGGCGTGCTCGGCACCGCGGCGAGCGCGGTTTCCTCCACACCTTCGGGCAGCGGCTGCGGCTGATCGACGGCCGCAGCCGCACCGCCGCGATTGACGATCAGCTTGTCGACCGCGATGAACGACGTGTAGTCGGTGAGCAGCGAATACTTCAGCCCGAGCGCGAGGACTTCGCGCTTCGTCGCATCGTCTTCGCCGAGCTTCTGCAGGTCGGCGAGCCGCGCGACGCGGCTGCGTGCCCACAGGAACTTCAACGCCTTCGTCTCGTCGCCGCCGCGTGCCGTGCGCGCGACGTGCAGCGGCAACCGCACCGCGCTGCCCGCCGCGCGCCCTTCGATCTCGATCGTCCCTTCGGGCTTGCCGCGGTATTTGCCGATCAGCACGAGCGGCCGCTGCGCGAACAGATCCGGAATGCCCGGCGCATCGAGCTCGTACGCGTCGAAGCCTTCGAAGCGCGCGCGGATGCGCGTGAGCACCGGCGCTTCGATCATCCGCCGCAGACGCGCCGCTTCAGCGTCGGCCTGCTGCGGATTCAGCACCACGAAAGGCTCGCCCTTGCCCGCGCGCGCGAGCCCCTCGATCAGATGGCGGTTGACCGACGAGCCGATGCCGAACGCGAAGACGTTGGCGCGGCCGAGGTTGGCGCGCACGAGTTCGAACGCTTCCTTCTCGATCGTCACGTAGCCGTCGGTGACGACGACGAACGTGCGCGCGCGGCCGGTATCGGCCGGCAGCGCGAGCGCGCGCCGCAGCGCGGGCAGCAGTTCGGTGCCGCCGCCGCCCGTCTGGCCGTCGATGAAGCGGATCGCCTGGCGGATGTTGTCGGGTGTCGCAGGCAGCGACGCGGGTGCCAGCAGCGAATGGCCGCCGGCGAACGGGATCACGTTGAAGGTGTCGCTCGGGCGCAGCCCGCCGATCAGGTGGCGCAGCAGCGTCTTTGCGGTGGCGAGCGGAAAGCCGTGCATCGAGCCCGACACGTCGACGACGAACACGTATTCGCGCGGCACGATGTCGTTCGCTCTCGCGCGCGCGGGCGGCTCGATCAGCGCGAGGAAGAAGTTCTCGTCGGGCCCTTCGTGCACCAGCACGCCCGCTTCGATCGACTCGCCGGCGAGCCGGTACTCGAGCACCACGTCGCGGTTGGCGTGCGCGGCGTCCGCATCGAGCCGCGCGGTCGCGCGCGGCGTTCCCGCACCGTCGATCGCGAACGGATGCGAAGGCGAGCCGACCGCCTTGATCGGAAACGGCGCGATCAGCGTCGCACTCAGCGCGAAGGTGTGCCTGGCCGGTTCGCCCTTGCGCAGCGTCGGTTGCGCGATCCAGGCTTCGTCGCGGCGGCTCTCGCTCGCCGTTCCGTCCTCGCGCTCCTTCTCCCCCATCAGCGGGAGAGGGCCGGGGTGAGGGGCCGTCCCGCCGTTGTACCGCGGACCGACGACGGTCGGAAAGACGAAGCGGTAGACGCCTTCGTCGGGGACGATCGTCTCCGTGTAGCGCAGGTCGACCGCGATCGTTTCGCCCGGCATCACGTTGGCGATCGACATCTGGAACACGTTCGGCCGGTGCTGCTCGAGCAGCGATGCGCGTTTGCCCTCGCGTTTGGCCGCGTCGAACTCGCGGCGCGCCTGCTGCCTCTCGCGGATCTCGGCGTCGACGACGCGATCCGCGACGCGCATGCGCAGCGCATGCACCGCGGCGCGCGTCGACGCGGGAAAGACGTAACGCGCCTCGATCGGCACCGCGCCTTCGTTGCGGTAGGTCTGCACGACGCGCACGTCGGCGATCACGCCGCTGATCGCGACGTCCGCGCGCGTGGACTTCAGCGGCAGCGCGTCAGGGGCCGGATGCGCACCGGGCTCGGCGCCCTCGACCACGAAGTACGGCGCCAGCGTGCGGTTCAGGTCCTGCGCGTCGGCCGGCTGTGCGCGCGCCTGGCCGATGGCACCGGCCCACAGCACGAAGGTCGCGGCGGCCGTCGCTACGGCCAGCGTGCCGAGGGCGGCCAGCGCGGTCAGCAGCGCGCGCAGCGCGTCTCGTGCGTTGCCGAGGCGCGGCTGCCAGCGCGGCCAGGCGGCCGCGCGGCGCGGCGGCAGCGTGAAGGCGGTGCGGTCGTCCATCGCACTCTCCTTGGGCGATCGGGTGGTCAACGCGCGGCGACGCGGGCAAGGCCTTCGCCGCCCCAGCGCAGTGCGGTCGGCGCTGGAACGGAGGCGACCGGCGCCTCGTCGCCGAGGGCGAAGTCGAGCGCCAGGAACTGGCCTTCGTGGACGCGGCCGTTCGGAATCACGAGCCTTGCCTGCGACTCGCCGAGCATTTCGATCTCGACCGGATGCGTGGCCGAGCCCAGGTCGACGATGGGCCGCGCCGCGTCGATCGAGGCCGTGGCGGAGAACTGCGGCGTGAACGCGCCATTGCGCTGCGTGTACAGCGGCAGCACCAGCTTGAGCCGGTCGCCGCGCGCGATCAGCGTCGCGTCGCGCTCGACGGTGACGCGCACCGCCTCGCCCGGCGCCAGGCGCACGCTGCCGTGGCCGACGGGCGCGGCCTCGCCGACTTCGGCGGCCTCGTCGCCGAGATCCGCCATCAAGGCATCACCGCAGCCGTCGACGCCGTCATCGACGAGGCGCGCCAGCGACGATGGCAGCGGCGCGCGGTACAGGGCCTGCACCGGCAGCGGGCCGTCATTGCGCCAGGTCAGCGTGGTGCGCACGCGCGCCTGCGTGCCGAAGACGCGGATGTCGACATGGTTGGCGAGCAGGGTCAGCGGGGAGGCGTCGCTGCCGGTGTCGATCTCGACCGCAGCGGGTGCGGTCACGGTGACCGGCGGCAGGGTTTGCGTCAGGGGACGCGGCAGCTGCGCGTGCGCCGGCGGTGCGGCGTTCAGCGCCGTCAGGGCGACGAGCAGCGGCGCGAGCGGGGCGGCGCGCAGCGCGCCGGTGACGACGGGGTGACTGACACGGGACGGCAGGGCGTTCGACATCGCGGTTCTCCTCGTGAGGCCGCTTCGCGAGCGGCGGGTGGATCACGGGGCGAACTGTCGAGTTCGCGCAAGAAGCGCGTGCGAATCGCAGCGGGCGCTTGCGTGAAGGCCGTGTGAAACCGGCTCGGACAACGCCGTCCGGGCCGGACGCCGCGCGTCGTGGGGCGGTTGCCCGGCGGCGGACAGAACTGCACTGCCGGGTGCCCGCGGCGCCCGCACGATCGCGCTCGCAAGCGCCGACGCAGCGGCTGCGCCGTCATGGCTTGATGAAACGCAAGGCACGCAGCGTGCGGCGACCTAGAAAGAAGACACGGAAGCTGATTTCGAGGTGGAGGTGGTTTCTATGACGCGTCTTGGGATGCTTCGAGCGTTCTGGGCCGCGGTGCTGGTGTCGCTGGCGACGGGGCCGCTGGCAACGCTGGCTGCGCCGCTCGACACCTGGCACTGGCGCAATCCGTTGCCGCAGGGCAACTCGTTGTCGGGCGTTGCTTTTGGCAACGGCACGTTCGTTGCGGTGGGAGGAGAACGCGGCGGCGCCCTGATCACGTCCGCAGACGGCGGCGTCACGTGGTTGGTCCGGGCTGTCGATACGGGCGACTGGCTGGTTCGCGCGACCTACGGGAACGGCAGCTTCGTCGTGGTCGGCGCACTTGGACGCATCCTGAGCTCCAGCGACGGCGTGACGTGGGCCGTGCGGACATCCGGCACCGCCAAGGACCTGGCCGACGTCGCCTTCGGCAACGGCACCTTCGTGGCGGTCGGCGCCGAGGGGACGGTCCTGACGTCGCCCGACGGCATCGCTTGGACGCGCCAGGCGCCGCCAACCACGGCCAGCCTGACGGCCATCGCCTACGGCGGCGGCAAGTTCGTCGCGACCGCGCTGTCCAACGGCACCTTGCCGGCCGAGATCCTGAATTCCGCGGACGGTGCAATGTGGGCCGTCGGCACCTCGGGCACGCTCGACACGCCGCGCAGCATTGCCTGGGGCAATGGGCGCTTCGTCGTGGTCGGCAGCCGCGGCCTGGTCCTGACGTCGGACAACGGCTTCGACTGGACGCCGCGCGCCTCCGGCACCACGGTCTTCCTTAACGCCGTGGCGTTCGGCAATGGTGTGTTCTATGCGGTGGGCAACGGGAACACCGTGCTCACGTCGACCGATGGAGGGCTCACCTGGTTCGTAGGCAGCGGGCCGATCAGCACGACCGACTGGCTTGGGGCAGCCTACGGCAGCACTGGCTTCGTCGTCGTCGGTCAGCAGGGCCGCATCTTCACGTCCGACGGCACCACCAAGGTAGTCCGCTCCAGCAGCATCACGGGCCAGGCCTTTTACAACCTCGCCTACGGCGACAGCGCCTTCGTTGCGGTCGGATCGAGCATCGTCTACACCTCGGCCGACGGCGCAGCGTGGACGCTGAGGGCGACGCCGACCTGCGATCCGGGCGACGTGGCCTACGGCAACGGGCGTTTCGTCTGGGTCTGCGGCGGAGGCGCGATCCTCGTCTCTACCGACGCGGGCCTGACGTGGATCGATCGGTCTCCGGCGACCGCGGACGTCAGGAACATGACGGCGGTGGCCTACGGCGGCAATCTGTACATCGCCGCGGGACGCGATGGCGCGATCTTCACGTCGCCGGATGCCGTGACCTGGACGTTGCGTGCGACCGGCACGACCCGCGCGCTGCGCGGTGTCACCTACGGCAATGGCGTCTACATCGCAGTCGGCGACGACGGTGCGCTGCTGTCGTCGACGAACGCGGGGGTCGACTGGACCGACCGCGCACCCGCCGGCACCGGCAACCTCACGAGCGTGGCCTACGGGGGCGGTACGTTCGTCGCGGTCGGCGAAGCCGCCGCCGTGCTCACGTCGACGGATGGCATCAACTGGACCCGGCGCAGCAGCGGGATCGCGAGTTCCGACAACCTGAACCGGGTGATCTTCGCCAACCGGCTGTTCGTTGCCTTTGCCAGCTCGGGCCGGATAGTGATCTCGCCCGACGGCATCACCTGGACGCTGGCCGCGCGGCCGACGGCCGCGGGTCTGGCGGGCGCCGGCTTCGGCAACGACACCGTCGTGATGGTCGGCGCCCTCGGCTGGATCCTGCAGTCCGATCCGATGCCGGTCCTGCGCAGCCTGACCGTGACGAAGACCGGCACCGGCGCCGGCACGGTGTCGGCCGCGGGATGCACGCTCGTGCAGAACGCTGCGAGCGCCACGTGCCTCGCCCCCGCCGGAACGAACATCACGCTGACCGCGAGCGCGGACAGCGGCTCGGTGTTTGCCGGCTGGAGCGCGGCGTCGGGCTCGGCCAACTGCAGCGGCACAGGCAGTTGCACGTTCAACCTCGCGCAGGACTCGGCGGTGACGGCGCGCTTTGATCTGGCCGACAGCGCAGGCGGCGACGGGGGCGGCGGCTGCTTCATCGCCACGGCGGCCTTCGGCTCGCCGCTGGACCGCCACGTGCAGGTGTTGCGCGAGTACCGTGACAAGGTGCTGCTGCGGACCGACGCAGGACGCGCGTTCGTGGCGTGGTACTACCGCAGTAGCCCCGCGGTCAGCGCGTGGATCGGCGCGCATCCGTGGTCGCGCGCAGGGGTCCGCGCCGCGCTCTATCCCGCGGTCGGGCTGGCCTGGCTGTGGCTGCACGCGCCGTGGGCACTGCTGCTGGCGGCCGCGGCCGGCGTCGTCTGGAGCTTGGCCGCGGCGCGCGCTGGCCGCTCGCCGCGCCGGTCCGGCGGGAGGCTCGGCGTCTCGCGCTAGGGGCGGACGGTCAGGCGCGCTCGACGAACGCGCGCTCGCGCGGCAGCATCAGCCGCGCGAGCGCGCCGCCGCCGGCATGGTTGGCGAGCGACACGCTGCCGCCGTGCAGCGCGGCCACTTCCCTGACGAAGGCGAGCCCCAGCCCGGTGCTCTTGCGGCCGGTGTCGGGGCGCGGCAGCGAGTAGAAGCGGTCGAACACGCGGCCCAGGGCGTAGTCGGGCAGGCCCGGACCGTGGTCGCGCACCAGGAGCTCCCAGCGGTTGCGCTGCTGGGTCAGCGCGATCTCGATCGCAGAGTCGGGCGGCGCGAAGTCGATTGCGTTGCGCACCAGGTTGGCCAGCGCCCGGTGCAGCAGGAACGGGTCGCCACTGGCGGCTGCGCGCGGTGGCAGTTCGGGCACGAGCCGCACCCGCTTGTGCTCAGCCGCCGGCTGCAGTTCGCTGCACACGGCCCGCACCAGCGCGACGAGATCGACTTCCTCGCTCCTTTCCAGCGCGCCGCGGCGCTCCAGGTGCGACAGTTCCAGCAGGCGGTCGATCATCTCCTGCGCGCGCCGCGTCTGCTCCTCGATGTTGCCGGTGAACTTGATCCGCGCGTCCTCCGGCATCGGCTCGCGCAGCAGCTCGGCGGCGCCGCGGATCGCTGCGAGCGGGCTCTTCAGCTCGTGCGCCAGCGTCTGCACGTACTGGTCGACGTAGCTGCGACCGGCCAGCGTGTCGCGCACCTCGGCGAACGCCGTGCGCAGCGCCTGCAGCAGCCGGCGGCCGAGCACGACCGGCGAGCCGGACCCTTCGCGCCGGAACGCGCGCCAGACGTCGCGCACGAGCCCGAACGGGCGGACGAGCCACACGGTGGCGAGCGCGAGCAGCAGCGCGAAGGCCCCGACCGAAATCGCGCCGAACTGGATGAGCTTGCCGCGCGCATTGACGATGAACGGATTGAACGCGGCGACGGGTTTGCCGACCGCGACCATGCCGACGATGTCCTCGCCCGCCTCGATGCGCACGCCGGGCGCACGCTCGCGGATCGCCGCGCCGACGTACATCACGCTCGAGGCCGGATCGTCGGGGTTCGCAAGCGTGGTGCGCGCCCCGTACGCACCCTGCAGCGTCAGATGCACGTCGCGCCACGCGCCGTAGTAGCTTCCCGCGCCCTTGCCCTTGGAGTCGAACAGCACGAAGCCGTCGCGGTCGGTCACGTAAACGTGCAGGTCGACGGCGGTCTTCTCGATGTCGAAGATGCGCGCGTAGACGGGGCGGCTCGCGAGCTGTTTCAGCGTGCGTTCCAGCTCGTCGGTCGGGATGATGCCGTTGTAGGTGCGGCGCTCGAGCAGCGTGGCGAGCAGGTTGGCGGTGTCGACCAGCGATTCTTCCGCCGACTCGCGGTAACGCGGGTCGAGATCGACGACCACGCGATACAGCAGCAGCCCGACCACCGCGACGTAGACGACGAAGATGCCGAGGAAGATGCGGGTGCGGCGGGTCATCCGTCTTCGCGCAGCGAGTAACCCATGCCGCGATGCGTCTGGATCGGATCGGCCTGCGGGTCGATCGCGCGCAGCTTGGCGCGCAGCGTCTTGATGTGCGCGTCGACGGTGCGGTCGAAGCTCGCGCCGGGATCGTCCCACGCCTTGTGCATCAGCTCGTCGCGCGAGAACACGCGGCCCGGGCGTTCGGCGAGCGTCTTCAGCAGCCGGTACTCGTAGCGCGACAGCTCGAGCGGCCGCCCGCGGTAGCGGATCGTCTTGCGTTCGTCGTCGATCGCGAACTGGCTCGCCGCGGCCGGCGCCGGCGCAAGGGCCGACCGCTGCACGCGCCGCAGCACCGTGCGCACGCGCGCGACCAGTTCGCGCGGCGAAAACGGCTTCGCGATGTAATCGTCGGCGCCGAGTTCGAGCCCGACGACGCGGTCGATCTCACCCGCGCGCGCGGTGAGGAAGATCGCCGGAAGGTCCGGCACGACCTGCGTCAACCGCTTGAACAGATCGAAACCGTTGGCATCCGGCAGCCCGATGTCGAGGATCGCGAGCGCGCACGGCGTGCGCCTCGCCGCCTCGAGCGCGGCGCCGCCGGTGGCGCACCACACCGGCTCGAAGCCTTCGGTCGAAAGCGCATAGACGATCGTATCGGCGATCGCCGGTTCGTCTTCGACGACGAGGATGCGTGGCATGAGGATTCAGGATTCAGGATTCAGGATTCAGGACTCAGGATTCAGCTTCGTGTTGCCCGCGCGTTACCGCGAAGCCGTTGCGTGCGTCGCAGTCTGCTGAATCCTAAATTCTGGACCCTCGATCCTTCCTCACGCGACTCTCAGCGGCAGCGCCATCTGCGGCTCGCGGCCGGCGACGACGGTCCGGTTGCGCCCGGCGCGCTTGGCCTGCAGCAATGCGATGTCGGCGGTGCGCAGCAGCTCGTCGGGCGGATCGGCTCCGTTCCAGGTCGCGACCCCGGCCGAGAAGGTCTGGTGCTCGGGCATCAGCGGGCGCAGCCGCTCGATCAGCGCGGCGGCGTGATCGGCGTCGCACGCCGGCAGCACGAGCGTGAATTCCTCGCCGCCGTAACGCGCGAGCAGGTCCATCGGCCGCAGCTGCTTGCGCCACGCCTGCGCGGCGCCGCGCAGCAGCGCGTCGCCGGCGCCGTGGCCGCGCCTGTCGTTGAAGCGCTTGAAGTGGTCGAAGTCGAGCATCGCGACGGTCAGCCGATAGCCGAGCCGCTGCGCGCGCGCCATCTCCACCGGCAGCGATTCGTCCAGTCCGCGCCGGTTCATCACGCCGGTCAGCGCGTCCTCGTGCGCGAGCTGGTCGAGCTGACCCATCAGCCTGCGGCTGGCGGCGAGCGTGCGTGCGGCATTCGCCGCAAAGGCAAGCCCGAGTGCAACGGTCAGCACGGCGATCGCCGCGAGCGCGACCTGCGCCGAATCGTTGAAGCGGCCGGCTTCTCGCGCGGCCTGATCGGTGCGCTCGCGCACCGCAGCCACCAGCGCGTGCAGCGTCGAATCGATCAGCACGTAGTGTTCGTGGTTCGCCGCAGACAGCGTCGGCGCCGCAGCCAGCGCCTGCTGCAACTCGGCCACGCGGCTGCGCTCGTGCGCCGTCAGCGGCAGCTCCGCCATCGCCGTGAGCCGCGTCTCGACCGCTTGCCGCAAGTCCGCCGGCGCAGCGGCGTGTTCCGGAGCGTGCACGCTCGCATGGCCGGCCCGCAGGTCGGCGATGAAGTGCTGGACTTCGAACGAAAGCTGCGCCAGCGCGAGCGCGTGCTGGTAGCGCTCGTGCAGTGCGCGGTCGAGCTGCACCGAGCGCAACGCGAGCAGGAACCCGCCGATCAACAGCACGGACGCGAGCACGCCGAACCAGAGCTGGCGGCCGAATCCTCGCTGCAGAGCGGTCAGATGTCCGAACACTCCGCCCCTCCTGGAGTCCCGCGGCCACGATCGGCAGCGCAGGTACGAGACCATTCTAGGGTCTGTTGGCAAATGGATCGGGTCTGCGGCGGGTCGGATCGGGTCGCAGGGCCAGGCGCGGCGAGGGGACCATTGGCCGCAGCCAAGGCCCCGAGCCGCAACGCCGCCATGCGGCCCAAGGCGGCCCGCCCCGCAGGGTGATCCCCGCCGTCGGCCCCATGGGGGGCGCGGCGCTTTCGCCGCGCTTTCACGCAACCGCCTTCGCGCGACCCGCCGGCGGTGGCGGGGATCACGCGGACCTGAGGCATATGTCAACAGACCCTAGGCGCGCGGGTTCTGGCTGCCTACCGAGCGAATCGTCGAAAGCGGGCCGCGCGCCGGAGGACCTCAGACGCCCCAGGTGACGTCGACGTTCATTTTCTGCGCGGCGCGCAGCATCTCGATCAGCGGCCAGGCGCGCTGCGCCAGCGTGATCGCGCGTTCGCCATTTTCGGCGTCGTCCTCGCCGCGCCGTGCGGCCTCCTCGGCCTGCGCCTGCGCGGCCTTCATCTGCGCCTTTTCCTCTTCGACCGCCGCCGTCAGCCGGGCCAGCGCATCGGGCACCTGCTCGGCCGTGATCACCCCGCGCGGCGCCTCCTGCTTGCCGACGATCTCGAAGATGCGGCGCGCGGTCTCCGCGAACATGAAGATCTCGCCCGCGGCCTTGGATCTGAACACCACCAATGCCATGACTTCTCCCGATCGCGTCGTCGCGGCAGATTCTAGGGTCTGTTGGCCTATGGATCGGGTCTGCGGCGGGTCGGATCGGGTCGCAGGGCCAGGCGCGGCGAGGGGACCATTGGCCGCAGCCAAGGCCCCGAGCCGCAACGCCGCCATGCGGCCCAAGGCGGCCCGCCCCGCAGGGTGATCCCCGCCGCCGGCCCCATGGGGCGCGCGGCGCTTTCGCCGCGCTTTCACGCTGCCGCGACACAGCGGCCCGCCGGCGGTTGCGGGGATCACGCGGACCTGAGGCATAACAGACCCTAGGCAAGCGTTCAGCGTTCGTCGAGGTCGAAGGTGCGCTCGACGATCTCGTCGACGTCCCGCCCGTAGGCGCAGGGAACGAGCGCGATGGCTGCGGCCATCGCGAGGATGAACAAGGCGAAATCGCCCAGCAGCAGTGTGGCGAGCACCGCGGCACCGGCCGCGTGCGGGTACAACTGGCGGAACAGATCCCACATGCCGACCTCCGCACGAGGGTTGGGCCTGCCCGCGCTGCGCGGGCGTCGATGTCCTTCGCCACCATAGTCGCTACGCGGCGCAGCAAGCAAACCGACGGCGCGTGCGGACACCGCGACGGGCGCCGATGCGGGCGGCGCGCGACGCCGCGCCGATATAATCGGCCGCTTCGCAAGCGGATTCACAGACGGAGTCCAACAGATGGGCAAGGGCGATCTGCGCACGCGTCGCGGCAAGATCTACAACGGCAGCTACGGCAAGACCCGTCCGCACAAGCAGAAGAAGAAAGCGGCTGCGGCGCCGCGCCCGCAAGGTCCGCGCAAGTAGGCGCGCGGCGACGCGAGGGAGCCGGGCTCGCCCGGCTTTTTTCGTCCCTTTCCGATGCGCTGTCTCGCGCGCGGGCTGTGGCTGCGGCCGGCGCTTCGCGCCCTGACTTCGTCGGCCGCCGAAGTCAGCCTGCGCCGCAACGCCGGCATCGTGGCTGCGGCCGCGCTGCTCGCCGCGTGCAGCCCGAAGTTCGACTGGCGCGAGGTCCGTTCGGCCGACGGCGGCTTCGTCGTGCACCTGCCCGACAAGCCGCAGACGGTGGCGCGCGCGATCGATATCGACGGCCGCGCGATCGAGATGACGATGACGTCGACCGGCGTGGGGCCGACGATGTTCGCGGTCGGTGTGGCGCGGCTGCCGGCGCAGGCCACCGCCGATCCGGCGGCCGTCGAGCGCACGGTCGCGTTCTTCCGCGATGCGCTGGTGCGCAACATCGGCGGCAGCGTCACGTCTCGGCGGTCCGCGCCGCTCGCCGCCACCGGCGGGCGCACGCTGCGCGCGGCCGAAGCCGTCGCGGCGCGCGGCAAAGTCGGCGCCGACGGCCGTGCGGCGCAGCTTGCCGTGCGCTTGTACGTGGCCGATGATCGCTTCTACCAGGTCGTTGCCCTCGGCGCCGAAGGCGAGTTGAGCGACGACGTGCTCGAGACCTTCTTTTCCTCCTTCCGCCTGCTGCCGAACTGACGAGGCCCCCATGAAACTCGACAACCCGCTCACCGGCACGATGATCTCGCTCGACGAGTGGTGGATGCCGTTCACCGCCAACCGCCAGTTCAAGGCCGCGCCGCGCCTGCTGGCGAAGGCCGAAGGCATGTACTACTGGACGCCCGACGGCCGCCAGATCCTCGACGGCACCGCGGGCCTGTGGTGCGTCAACGCCGGCCACAACCGCAAGCCGATCGTCGAAGCCGTGCAGAAGCAGGCGGCGACGATGGACTACGCGCCGCCGTTCCAGATGGGACACCCGCTCGCCTTCGAAGCGGCGACCGCGATCGCGCAGCTCGCGCCGGCCGGCATGCAGCGCGTGTTCTTCACGAATTCGGGCTCGGAGTCGGCCGATACCGCGATCAAAATGGCGCTCGCGTATCACCGCGCGAAAGGCGAACCGAGCCGCCGCATCATCGTCGGGCGCGAGCGCGGCTATCACGGCGTCAACGTCGGCGGCACGATGGCGGGCGGCATTCCGGGCAACCGCAAGGCGTTCCCTGCGCTGATGGCGGGTGTCGATCACCTGCGTTCGACGCACGATCTCGCGCGCAACGCGTTCTCGCGCGGGCAGCCCGCGTTTGGTGCGGAGTTCGCCGACGAGCTCGAGCGCATCGTCGCGCTGCACGACGCGAGCAACATCGCCGCGGTGATCGTCGAGCCGATGGCGGGTTCGGCCGGCGTGCTGATCCCGCCGCAGGGCTACCTCGAGCGACTGCGCGCGATCTGCGACCGCCACGGCATCCTGCTCGTCTTCGACGAGGTGATCACCGGCTTCGGCAGGCTGGGCGCGACCTTCGCCGCGCATCGTTTCGACGTCACGCCGGACATCCTCACCTGCGCCAAAGCGATCAACAACGCCGCGGTGCCGATGGGCGCGGTGATCGCGAAGACGAGCGTGTTCGATGCGATCGTCGATGCGGCGCCCGCAGGGCAGATCGAGTTCCTGCACGGCTACACGTACTCGGCGCATCCGCTCGCGTGCGCCGCGCTGCTCGCCACGCAGAAGCTTTACGCCGAAGAGCGGCTGTTCGACCGTGCGCGCGACATCGCACCGTACTTCGAGGCCGCGCTGCATTCGCTGAAGGGCGCGCGCCACGTCATCGACATCCGCAACCTGGGGCTGGTCGGCGGCATCGAACTGGAGTCGCGTCCCGGGGCGCCGGGCGCACGCGGGCTCGAAGCGCACGTCAAGTGCTTCGAAGCGGGCGTGCTCGTGCGCTTCACCGCCGACATCCTGGCGCTGTCGCCGCCGCTGGTCATCGAGAGGGAACAGATCGAGCGGATCGTCGAGACGATCCGCACGGTCCTCGCGCGCATCGACTGAACCTATTGAGAGTTACGCAAGCGCGTGACACCGCAAACCCCGCCAGTTCGTTTCGCCCGCGCGGCGACCGGTTCCGTCGTCCCGACCGGCGCGAGGGATGGCGGCGTTGCGCGAGGCGAAGATTCCTCGCGTTGGGCTTGGAATGACTGTCATCCCGAGCGGACGCGAGGGAGCTCGGCGTTGCGAGCGGCGCAGATTCCTCGCCTGCGGTTCGGAATGACAATAGGGGAGTTGCGGATCGGAACGACATGCGGGGGCTTTGCGGTGCGCAAAGACGAAGCCAAGCCGCGGTGCAATGACGCTGGCTTGTCATCCCGAGCGGACGCGAGGGATCTGCGCGCTGCGCGGTGCCGAGATTCCTCGCCTTCGGCTCGGAATGACAATGCCGGCGTTGCGGCGCGGAATGACGAAGGGCGATCGATGCGAGCGCCAGGCGGTCTCGCGTGTCGCGAAGACTCGTCATGCTCGATAAAAGCCGCAGTTGTCGACCCCTCGCGAACGCTGGAAAGCAAGCAATGGCGCGGGTTTCCGGGCTTTTGGGGCAACTGCGGAGCAGCGACCTTTCGGGTGACCGCGCCGCCTCCAGAAAATCCGTTACGCACCGTCCACTTGAGCCTTGGATCATCGGCCAACTGCCGTTTCCAGGCTGAAGGCTCAAAGCGGCGCGCCTACCTCAGCACGCAGGCGACCGGGGGGCTCGCCGACTCGAACGCAGTGCACGCGCGCGATCGCATCGGCACCGGTCCGTGGCACAACGCCAAGGGCGTGTTGATCGCGCGCAACGTCGAAGAATTGCACTCGCCGCGCAACAACCTGACCAAGGAAACCGCGCTCGACGAGAAAGGCAACATGGTCAACGGCCGCACCGAGAAAACGAACCGGCACGACATCCTGACCGGCTCGCGCCCCGACGGCACGGCGTTCCCGCCCTCGCCGCCGTTCGGCGACATGACCTGCGGCAACGGGACCCGGAGCGGCGCCGAGGGCGCGGCGATGACCGGCCATCACGACCGCGCAGGTCCGGTCGATCACCCATGGGCAGTGTCCTGGAACTCGGCTCATCCCACGCGCGGCGGTTGCAGGCAGGAGGCGCTGCGCAGCACCGGCGGCGACGGCCTGTTTACTGCTTCGCGGTGATGAAGTAGCACCCGCGCGTGCGCCTTGCGCGGATCGGTGCCTGCCGTGCCGGTCCGCGCACGCGGTCCGGGTCAGCCGCCTTTCGCCTTCGCCCGCTCCATGTACTTGCCGGTCGCGGTGTCGACGCGCACCAGGTCGCCCGTCTTGATGAACAGCGGCACCAACACCTCCATGCCGTTGTCGAGTTTCGCGGTCTTCATCGCGCTGGTGTCGCGCTGATGCGTCGGCTCGGCCGTTTCGGCCACCCGTAGCTCCACCGCTTCCGGCAGCACGACGTACAGCGGCCGGCCCTCGAAGCTTTCGACCGTGACCTCCAGGCCGGCGTGAGCGAACGCGCGGGCGGCGCCGAGCATCGCGCCGGGGATCGGCACCTGATCGTAGGTCTCCGGGTTCATGAAGTAGAAGTCGTCGCCGTCGGCGTAGATGAACTGCCAGCGCGCGCGGTCGACGTCGACCGAGTCGAGCCGCTCGTCCGGCCGGAAGCGGCGTTCTACCGAGCCGCGCGTGCGCAGGTTCAGCAGCTTGGCGTGCACCACGCCGCCCAACTGCCCGCCGCCGGCATGAAACGAGGCATCGATCACGCGGTAGAACTCGCCTTCGAGGCGAAGCACGGTGCCAGTGCGCAATTCGGCTGCGTTCATCGCGGTTCCTCTTGGGCGGATCGTGACTCGTTCATGGCGCGCTGCGCTCCTCAGAAACGGACTTCGAAGCGATGCCCTTTGTAGTCGAAGACGGCCGACTTCAGGCGGATCTCCTCGAGCGTCAGTCCGGCCGCAACGACATCGCCTTCGCGGTAGAGCCTGCCGTCGACGATCAACGTGCGGTTGGCCGGTGTCGTCGAATACATCGAGCCGCCGACGGCGAGCGGCGGCAGCTCGGCGCGTACGTCGGCGGGAAGCCGGTCGCGGGGGATCGGCGGCTTCGCCGCGGCTGCGGCGGTCTGCGGCTTTGCCGCGCTACGCGCGCTTGCGGGCGGCGCGCCTCGGTCAGTGCTGAGTCGTTCGTTTGCAGGCCAGGGCGCGGGGACGGCCAACGGTGCCGCCGCCGGCGGTCTCGCGGATTCGGCGACCGCAGCGGCTGCCGCGGCAGGTGCCGGCTCCGCGATCGCCGGCGTTTGCACCACGGGCGGCGGCTCGCGTCCGGCAAAGTACACGGCGAATGCCGAAGCCAGTCCCACGATCGCGCCGATCACGATCCAGAGCACGGGGCGCGCCTCTGGCGCAGGCTCGGGCTCGACCGACAGCGGCGGCACCGGCTGCGCGTGCAGGCCGGGCACCGCGCCGCGCTCGCGTTCCGCGTCGGCCTTGCGCAGGGCGTCGAGGATCAGCGACACGTTATTTCCCGCTCGCCAGGCGCGGCTCGTCGATGCCGAGCGCGCGGTTCAACTGCATCAGCGTGATCGGGCCGGCCACGCCGTCGGAAGGCAGGCCCTGCGTGAGCTGGAAGGCGTGGATCCAGCCTTTCAGCGTCGCATCGTCGAGCCGGTCGCCGACCGGCCGCGCATCGCCGCGCACGGTCGCCAGTTGCAGTGCGAGCCAGCGCGCGGCGGCACCCGAGCGGCTGCTGCCGATCGGTCCGGTGTAACCGGGCGGCGCGCGCCAGAACGTCGCGTACTCGCCGCGCCAGTAGTCGGCCAGCGCGACGAGCGGCACGTCGCGCGCCGCCCCTGCGATGCGCAGGGTCGCGTGCTTTTCGGTCAGGCCGACCAGCAGCGCGTGCGCCGCGCGGTTGCCGCCGTCGCGCAGCGTGAGCACGCCGGGGCGGTCGAGCTGGCGGATCAGCGCGAGCGTGGCTGTGCTGCCGCGGTAGCAATGGATCTGCTGCTTGTACGCTGCCGCGCAGGGATCGCCGTCGCCGGCATCGATGTGCCACGCCTGCGCGAGCTCGCGCCACGCCTGCCGTTCGTTGCCGACGAGCGACGCGAATCCGGTCGCCAGGTCGAAGACGGGGGGTTCCGCGGGGGCGGCGCTCGCCGCACCGGCCACCGCCGGCGCGGGGCGGGCGACGGCGGGCGACATCGCGAGCGACGCCGGCGGTGCGCCGGACGCGGCAGCGATCGTCGCGGTCGGCTCGGCGGTCGTCGTGCCGGGCGTATTCCGCTCGACGAACAGCGCGATCGCGCCGACGACCAGCGCGCCGGCGGCCGCGCCGCCGCCGAGCAGCGCCGCGCGTTCGTAGCGCCTGCGCCGCGCCGCCGCCAGATCGGGCGCATCGAGCACCTCGCGCGCAGCCGCATCGACGATGCGCCGGTCGACGACGGTCTTGCCCTTCGCGTAGGCGCCGAGCAGCGCACGATCGGCGAGCAGGTTGATGCGCCGAGGCACGCCGCGCGAGTAGTGCACGAGGCGCCGCATCGCCGCCGCATCGAACGGCAGCGCCTGCGTGAGGCCCGCGACCGCGAGCCGATGCCGCACGTACTGCTCGGTTTCCGCGGCGGACAGCGCGCCCAGGTGGTAGCGCGCGATCACGCGCTGCGCGAGCTGGCGCAGCTCGGGCCGCGCGAGCATCGCGCGCAGTTCCGGCTGGCCGATCAGCATGATCTGCAGCAGCTTGCGCTCGTTGGTCTCGAGGTTGGTCAGCAGGCGAAGCTGCTCGAGCACGTCGGCCGAGAGGTTCTGCGCCTCGTCGATGACGAGCACGTTGTTCTGGCCGACCGCGTGCGTGCGAAGCAGGAACTCGTTCAGCGCGTCGACGTAGTCCTTCACCGTCGGCGTACCCGGCCCGGCGTGAGCGTACGGAATGCGGAACTCCGCGCAAACCGACCGCAGCAGCTCCTCGACCGTGAGCTTGGGATTGAAGATGTACGCGACGTTGCAGCGCTTGGGCACCTGTTCGAGGAAGCAGCGGCACACGGTCGTCTTGCCGGTACCGACCTCGCCGGTGAGCAGAACGAATCCGCCGCCTCCGCGCACGCCGTACAGCAGGTGCGCGAGCGCCTCGCGGTGCCGCTCGCTCATGAAGAGATAGCGCGGGTCCGGCGCGATCGAAAACGGCGCCTGCTTCAGCCCGAAATAGCGCGCGTACATACGGCGCAAAGGATACGCGCGGCCGCGCCGGTCGCCGCCAGTGGAGCAAAATGCGGTCTCGGAACAGCGAGGACGCGATGGGCAAGACCGAACAGACCTTGAACGACATCACCCACTGGATCGCCGGGGCCCGCGTCGCCGGTACACCCGCACGCACGGGCGAAGTGTTCAATCCCGCCACCGGCGAAGTCACGGGGCTGGTGCGGCTCGCCGATGCGGCGACCGTCGACGCGGCGGTGCAGGCGGCAAAGAAAGCCTTCCCGGCCTGGGCCGACACGCCGGCGCTGCGGCGCGCGCGCGTGCTGTTCAGGTTCAAGGAACTGCTGGAGCGGCACCACGACGAACTCGCGCGTCTGATCACGCTCGAGCACGGCAAGGTGTTCGATGACGCGAAGGGCGAGGTCGTCCGCGGCATCGAGGTCGTCGAATTCGCCTGCGGGATCCCGCACCTGCTCAAGGGCGAGTACTCGGAGCAGGTGTCGACCGGCATCGACCAGTTCTCGCTGCGCCAGCCGCTCGGCGTATGCGCGGGCATCACGCCGTTCAACTTCCCGTGCATGGTGCCGATGTGGATGTTCCCGATCGCGCTCGCCGCCGGTAACGCCTTCGTGCTGAAGCCTTCCGAGCGCGATCCGTCGCCGTCGCTCGCGATGGCCGAGCTGCTGAAGCAGGCCGGACTCCCCGACGGCGTCTTCAACGTCGTGCAGGGCGACAAGGTCGCGGTCGATGCGCTGCTCGCGCATCCGGACGTCGCGGCGGTGAGCTTCGTCGGCTCGACGCCGATCGCGCAGTACATCCACGACGCGGGCGGCCGCCACGGCAAGCGCGTACAGGCCTTGGGCGGAGCGAAGAACCACATGATCGTGATGCCCGACGCGGACCTGGACCAGGCGGTCGACGCGCTGATCGGCTCGGCTTACGGCTCGGCGGGCGAACGCTGCATGGCGATTTCGGTCGCGGTCGCGGTCGGCCGCGTCGCCGACGAGCTGGTGCAGCGGCTGGCGCCGCGCGTCAAGGCGTTGAAGGTCGGCGACGGCATGGAAAAGGGCATCGAGATGGGGCCGCTCGTGACCGCGCAGCACTACGCGAAGGTCAAGGGCTACGTCGATCTCGGCGTCGAAGAAGGCGCGCAGCTCGTCGTCGACGGGCGAGGGCTGAAGGTGCCGGGCCGCGAGCGCGGTTTCTTCCTCGGCGGATGTCTGTTCGATCGCGTGCAGCCGTCGATGCGAATCTACAAGGAGGAGATCTTCGGCCCGGTGCTGTCGGTCGTGCGCGTGCCGGACTTCGCGGCGGCCGTCGATCTCGTCAACGCGCACGAATACGGCAACGGCGTGGCGCTGTTTACCGCGGACGGCAATACCGCGCGCGAGTTCGCCCGCCGCGTGCAGGTCGGCATGGTCGGCGTCAACGTGCCGATTCCGGTGCCGATGGCATTCTACTCGTTCGGCGGCTGGAAGCGCAGCCTGTTCGGCGATACGCACGCCTACGGCATGGAAGGCGTGCGCTTTTACACCCGCTACAAGGCGGTGCTGCAGCGCTGGCCCGGCTCGATCGCCAGAGGCGCCGAGTTCACGATGCCGACGGCAAAGTGACGCATCCGCTCAAGGGCGCGCGGCTTTGCCGCGCAGCGACAATGCGCCGCTTGCCGGCGCATTGCGGCGAAGGCTGACCTGCGCAACGCGCAGGTCAAGCACGGCGTCGCCGTGCGGCCGAAGCCAATGGATGCGGATGCGTCATCCCCGCGAAAGCGGGGATCCAAGGGCGCGTGAGCGCCTTGCCCCACTACGCGCCAAGCGCGCTGACTTGAAGCGCATCCGCCCAAGAGCGCGCGGCTTTGCCGCGCGGCGACAATGCGCCGCTTGCCGGCACATTACGGCGAAGGCTGACCTGCGCAACGCGCAGGTCAAGCACGGCGTCGCCGTGCGGCCGACGCCAATGGATGCGGATGCTTCATTCCCGCCCCCGCCTGCGCGGGGGCAGACTGCGGCGGGGATTCATCTCGGCATCGCAGAGACGCTGGGTTCCCGCTTTCGCGGGAACGACACGACGGGCGCGACCTGACGCTTCCGCCCAAGAGCGCGCGGCTTTGCCGCGCAGCGACGAGACACATGCCGGCAGGCACATCGGCCGCCCGCAGCGGCCGCATCGAGGCGCCGCGTGCACGGCAGCGGCCGGAACGTCGGCGCGGCAGGCGGCGCCAGCCGCGGCTGGTGCTTCGCGGCCGGGAACAGCCCCGGGGCTCGGCCGATCTAATGGGGCGTCGACGACCCGTCGTCGAGAACACTGGAGGATGAACCATGACGAAACTGAAGCATTGGCAAGACGCGGTCAACACCGTCCTCGGCGCCTGGCTCGTGCTTTCGCCGTGGATCTTCGGTTTCCAAGGCGAAACGATGGCGATGGCCACGGCCGTGGTGCTCGGTGCGGCGATGATCGTGCTCGGTCTGGCGGCGATCTTCGCGCCGCACAGCTGGGAGGAATGGGTCCAGTTCGTGATCGGTCTGTGCGCGATCGCGGCGCCGTGGGTGATCGGCTTCGATGCGCTGCGTACGGCCACGCTGAACAGCGTGGTTGTCGGCGTAATCGTGGCGGTCCTGTCGCTGTGGGTCCTGCTGGTGGACAAAGAGTACAGCGGCTGGTGGCGCGGCACCGCGCATTAAGCGGCGCGCTGGGCGCGTGCTGATCGAGGCCGGCAGGGCGGGGCCTGCGGCGCCCCCGGGGGCGGCGTGAGGCAAACTAACGCCTGACGCACGCCGTGCGTTCCGTGACCCGATGCCTTCGATCGCACGCCGCCGCGTTTTGAGCTCGATTCCCGCGCTTGCCCTGTCGCTCGGCACAAGGCAAGCGCTGTCCGCAGTGCGCCGCGTTTCCGCGGTGCCGGGGGGGGTTGCTCGTATTCCGTTCGATGGGACGCATCCGGCGCCGCGCGTGCGCCTAGGGGACGCTCGCGTGCTGGTGATGCGCGAAGCCGACGCGTGGATCGCGCGCGCCGGCATCGCCCTGTCGACGGCGCCCGGTTCGATCGTGAAGGCCGAAGCCGAGCGAGCGGACGGTGTGGCGGAGAGCGTCGAGATCGAAGTCGCTCCCAAGGCTTACGCCGAACAACACTTGACGGTTGCGCCGGGCAAGGTCGATTTGTCGAAAAAGGATCTGGCGCGCCACGAGCGCGAGCGCGCGCATCTGGCCAAGGTGTTGCGCACGTTCACTGACGAGCCGCCCGCCACGCTGGCGCTGCAACTGCCGGTGCAGGGCACGCGTTCGAGCAGCTTCGGGCTGCGCCGCTTCTTCAACGGCCAGCCACGTAGCCCGCACAACGGCATGGACTTCGCGGCCGCTGCGGGCACGCCGGTCGTCGCGGCAGGCGACGGACGCGTTGTCGATGCGGGCGATTACTTCTTTTCCGGCAGGTCGGTTATCCTCGACCACGGACAGGGTTTGCTGACGCTGTACGCGCATCTGTCCGCGATCGAGGCGCGCGTGCGGGAGCGCGTGCCCGCGGGCCAGCCGATCGGCAAGGTCGGGGCGACCGGGCGCGTCACCGGTGCGCACCTGCACTTCTCGGTCTATCTGAACGCGACAGCGGTCGATCCGGCGCTGTTCCTGCCGGACTGACGGCGAGGGCGCACGCGCCGATGCCGCAGGCACAACGGGCCGAGTCGCCGGCGGCCGTTGCGTCCCGCGAACCCGACCATCGCCCGGTTTGCTCACTCGCCGTATGTCCACCACGCCATCCGTCCGTGCCGCAGCGCGCGGCAGACGCCGCCGCGTTTCGATGGCTGCGCGTCTTGCGCGCAGCGTCGGGCGAGTCGTTCCGCGAGCCCGGACGCGACGCCGCGTCTGGCGCGCCGTGCGTTCGACGCCGCTCGCGATCCTCGTGATCGGCGCGGCGGCGGCTGCGCTGACGCTGTGGTACGCAGCCAACGCGGTCGTTCAGGTCGCGCGCAAGCCGACCGAGCTGTTCTTTCCGGTCGCCGGGGTGCTGACGAAGACGCCGGCCGAAACCTGGCGTACATACGCGCCGCTGTTCCGTGCGCACGCCACCGCAGTGATGACGCCGGAGCTGCTCGCTGCGCTGGCGCAGGCCGAAGGCGCGGGCAATCCGGTCGCGCGCACATACTGGCGCTGGCGCCTGACCGCGGAACCGTTCGAGGTGTACCGGCCGGCGTCGAGCGCGGTCGGCATGTACCAGATCACCGACGGCACCTTCGAGCTGGCGAAGCGCTACTGCATCCGCGACGGGACCGTCGTCGAGGACGGGCCATGGCACGACTGGCGCTCGTGCTGGTTCAACGCGCTGTACGCGCGCGTGTTGCCGAGCCACGCGATCGAGATGACCGCCGCGCTGCTGGACCGCCAAGTCGCGACGATCGTCGCGCGGCATCGGCTCGCCGCCACGCGCGAGCAGAAGCAGGATCTGGCCGCGCTCGTTCATCTGTGCGGCGCCGGTGCCGGCGATCTGCACGCGCGGCGGGGATTGCAGCTCGCGCCCGGCCAGCGCTGCGGCGACCACGACGTGGCCGCCTACCTGGCCAAAGTCAATGCGCTGAAGCGCGTGTTCGTGCGGCTCGCCGCCGCAGGATGAGGGCTTGATGCGGGCGCCACGAACGAAGCTTCGCGCGCTGCTTGCCGCCGTCCGGCGGGGGCGCCCCGCGCGGCGATGGCTGCGTGCACTCGGCATCGCGCTGGCCGCGGCACCGCTCGCGCTCGCCGCGTACGTGCTCGCGCTCGTTCCGTTCACGCCGTCGGTCGACCGCGTGCTGCAGGCGCGCAACGACCGGCCGAGCGTGCTGCTGGCAGCCGACGGCTCGGTGCTGGCCACCTTCCGGCGCGGCCACCGCGAGTGGACCCCGCTGGACCGCGTGCCGGAGCACGTGGTGCACGCGCTGGTGGCGACCGAGGACCATCGTTTCTGGGAGCATCGCGGAATCGACTGGCGCCGCACCTTCGCCTCCGTGATCTACACGCTCGCCGGCGAGCGGCAGGGCGGCTCGACGATCACGCAGCAGCTCGCGCGCAATTTCTTCCCCGAAGCGATCGGCCGCGCGCCCACCGTCACGCGCAAGCTCAAGGAGATGATCACCGCGGTGAAGATCGAGCGCGCCTATTCGAAGCGCGAGATCCTCGAGGCCTACCTGAACACCGTCTCGTTCCACTACAACGCGAACGGCATCGAGATGGCCGCGCGCACCTACTTCGACAAGCCGGCCGCGCAACTGACGCTCGCCGAAGGCGCCACGCTGGTCGGAATGCTCAAGGGCACGCGTGCGTACAACCCGGTGCTGAACCCGGAGCGCGCGCGCGAGCGGCGCAATCTCGTGCTCGCGCAGATGGTCAGGCACGGCATGCTCGAGGCGAAGACCTATGAGCGACTGCGCCGGCAGCCGCTGCGGATCGACTTCGAGCGGCAGGATCTCGACCTCGGTCCGGCGCCGCACTTCGCCGAGGCGGTGCGGCGCTTCCTGCTCGGTTGGGGCGAAGCGTTCGGGCTCGACCTGTACGCCGACGGGCTCGTCGTGCACTCGACGCTCGATCCGGGCCTGCAAAGGCTCGCGCTGAAGGCGGTGGCGCGCCAGCTCGACGCCCTGCAGGCGGTCGCCGACGTCGAGTGGGCGTTGCCCGAGTCGAGGCTGCTTTCGACGCAGATGGCGCCGTATCGCAGGATGCGCGCGCGTGTCGAACCGTTCCGCCATTTCTGGAGTTCGCGCGGCGATCTGGTCGATGCCTTCATCCGCGAATCGCCGGAGTACGCGCGGCTCGTCGACGACGGACTGTCGAAGGACGAGGCGCTGGCGCGGCTGCGCGCCGACGCCGCCTTCATGGCCGCGCTGCGCGCGCGCAAGACGCGGCTGGAGGCGGGTTTCGTCGCGCTCGATCCGCGCGACGGCGCCGTACGCGCGTGGGTCGGCGCGCGCGACTTCGCGCTCGACCGCTATGACCACGTGCAGCAGGCGCGCCGGCAGCCGGGATCGACGTTCAAGCCGTTCGTATATGGCGCCGCACTCGAAGCGGGCGTCGAACCGTCGCGCGAATTCCAGGACCGGCCGGTCGCGATCCGCGTGGCCGGCGGCGGCGTCTGGCGCCCGGGCGACGCAGGCGGCGCGACCGGGCGCATGCTGACGCTGGAAGACGCGCTCGCGCAGTCGCGCAACACTGTCACCGCGCAGCTCGTCGAAGAGGTCGGCGCACGTCGCGTCGCGCAGTTCGCGCAGCGCATGGGCGTGCGCGACAGCCCGCTCGACGCGGTGCCTTCGCTCGCGCTCGGCACGAGCCCGGTCAGCCTGCTCGAGATGGCGAGCGCGTACGCGACGATCGCCGCGCAGGGCGAATACCGCGCGCCGCGGCTCGTCGCGCGCATCACCGACCGAACCGGCCGGGTGCTCGCCGACTTCGCGCCGCCGGCCGGCGAACGCGTGCTCGACCCCCGGATCGCCACCGAACTCGCCGAGATGCTGCGCGCCGCGGTCGACCGCGGCACCGCGCGCGGCATCCGCGATGTGTACGGCATCGCCGCCGACGTCGCCGGCAAGACCGGCACCACGCAGAGCAACACCGACGGCTGGTTCGTGCTCATGCATCCGCAGCTCGTCGCCGGCGCGTGGGTGGGCTTCAACGATCCACGCGTGGCCCTGCGCAGCGACCACTGGGGACAGGGCGCGCACAACGCGCTGCACGTCGTCGGCGACTTCATGCAACAGGCGATCGCGGCGCGCGCGATCGACGCCGGCGCCGAACTGCCGCGCCGCGAGGGCGTTTTCGTCGCGGCGTTGCGCCGCTTCGGCGAAGGGATCCGGCGCCTGTTCGGGATCGATCCGCGGTAGCCGCCGGTTCAGCGTGCAACCGCCGCCTGCACCGGTGCGGCGCCCGCCGGCTCGGCGCGGTCGGCCGGCAGGTACTTGACGAGCAGCCGCGCGTCGAGCGCGCGCTGGCTGTCCCAGGACCACACATCCAGGCAGACCTGGCGCGTCGTCGCGGACTCTGCGCGCTCGAAAGGCTGTTCGGCAAAGCGCGCGAAACCGCTGCGGCCGCCGGGCGTCACCCGGCGTTCGTTCCAGTCGGCTCCGTCGCCTTCGTGGCGCGCCTGCGGCGTGACTTCGACGACGGCGGCGTTCTCCGGGATCGACGTACACACCGCCACCCGCGTCGCATCGGCTTCGGTGCACCCGGGCAGCTCGCCGGGCGCGTCGCCGCCAGCGGCGCGCGGCCGGCACGGTGCGATGCGCGCGGTCGCGGCCACGCCTTCGGCGCCGCGCCGGCGCTCGTCGAGCACGCGCGCCTCGGCTTCGATCGCTGTGCGTTCAGCGAGCCGCGTCAGTTCGAAGCGCGCCGCCGCTTCCTTGATCTGCGCGATCTGCTGCTGCAGCTCGGCGCGCATCGCAGCCGTGTGCTGGCGATCGCGCTGCATCATGTACAGCGCGCCGGCGTAGCCGCCGACCGCGGCGGCGGCGACCAGGATCGTGATCGCGATCAACAGGCCGCGGCGGCCGCGCGCCGTCGAACGCGAGCGCTGCAGGCGGTCGAGCACCTCGCGCCGCCACGCGATGCGCAGGTTGATCAGCGCGGCGATCAGCGTCGCGCCGGCGCCGATCAGCGCGCCGATGACGTTCGGCGACAGCTCGTTAAAAAGGTTCAGTCCGGGCACGGCGGCGGATACGGGCGCAACGCGCCGAATCTTAGGCAGCGACGGCGCCTCGGCCATCGCCTGGACGCATTAGTCAAACCCGGGATTCGCACCGAAATCCGACGCTTATCGCGTGCGGCCGGGCTCATTGTGCGTCGGCGCCCGCACCCGCGCGCGGGACCGGGCGCTGCGAACGCCGCGCCTTCCGTGCCATCCTTGCGGGATGGAAGTGCACCGCTCGGTCGTCGTGTTGCGTCCCGCCGAAGTCGCGTTCGACGTGATCGAACAGGCGGAGTACTACCCGCAGTTCATCCCCGGCTGCACCCGCGCCGAGATCCTCGAGCGCACCGACGAGATCGTCTCCGCGCGGCTCGTGATGCGCTTTGCGGGCGTGCCGATCCAGCTCGTGACGCGCAACCCCAAGCGCCGCCCGCACTGGCTGAAGCTGCGCATGGTCGAAGGGCCGTTCCGGCGCTTCGATGGCGAGTGGAGTTTGACCCCGCTCAAGCCCGACGCCTGCCGGATCGAGTTCACTCTGTTCTGCGAACTGGGCGACGCGCTGCTGCGCGGATTGGCCGCGCCGATCGTGCGACGTTATACGGACGCGATGGTCGATGCATACGTCGCACGCGCCGAGCGCGTCGCGCCACCCGCGCCGCGCACGGTGCCGCCGCCCGAACCGGAGCCGATCATGAACGACGACATTTATCAGGCGTTGCGACCGTCGCGGCTCGCCGCCGAACTGAACGACGAGCAGTGCCGCACGCTGGCCGCCGTCATGGAGCTGCGCGACCTGCGCGAAGGCGAAGTGCTCGTGCGCGAAGGCGCGCCCGACGAGCACTTCTATCTGATCGTCAGCGGCTTCCTCGGCGTGGTGAAGAACGCCGGCACCAGCGACCAAGTGACGCTGAACACGCTGGCGGCCGGCGACTTCGCCGGCGAGCTGTCTTGGCTCGACGGCGAAAAGCGCTACGCGTCGCTGATCGCGGCGGCGCCGACGCGCGTGATCGGGCTCGAACGCGCGAAGCTCGAAGCGCTGCTCGAGCGCGATCCGCTGCTCGTCTACCGCGTGATGCGCGCGATCGTCCGCGTCGTGCACCAGCTGCAGCGGCGGCTGTGGATGCAGCAGTCCGAGCTGTCGAACTACATCTACAAGCAGCACGGGCGGTACTGAGATTCCGTGCGCAGCCCGTGGCGGGCGCGCCGCGCGCTTCGGCGCCTTCGAAGCGGCGCGGTGCACGCGGGTCGGTTCGCTTAGACTGCGCGCAGCGCCCGGGGGCAGGCGCTAGTGGCGATGTGCGACGGCGATGGCGGTGGACGAGGCGGACTGGATCGGGCGCAGCGAAACGCAGGACGACGTCGCTGCGCGCGCGCCGGCGCTGCGGCTCGCCGCCACGCTCGACCGCGGCGATCTGACGGCGCGGCTGCTGGCGCCGGACGCCGCGCTGCCGCCGGGCTGGCACTGGCTGTATTTCCTGCCCTGCGCGCCGCAATCGACGCTGGGTCCGGACGGGCATCCGGCGCGCGGGGGTTTTCTGCCGCCGTTGGCGCTGCCGCGCCGGATGTGGGCCGGCAGTCGGCTCGAGTTCCACGCGCCGATCGCTTTCGGCGATGCACTCGTGCGAAACAGCACGATCGTCAATGTCGAGCACAAGTCCGGGCGCAGCGGCGCACTGGCGATCGTCACCGTGCGCCACGAGATCCTGGCCGCCGGCCGGCGCGCGGTCGTCGACGAACACGACATCGTCTATCGGGAGGCGCCGCGGCCCGGCGCGCCGGCGACCGCGCCGGGGCGGCAGGCGCCGCGCACCGCGCAGTTCCGGCGCACGGTCGCGCCCGACCCGGTGCTGCTGTTCCGCTATTCGGCGCTGACCTTCAACGGCCATCGCATCCACTACGACCGCACCTACGCCACACAGGTCGAGGGTTACCCGGGCCTGGTCGTGCATGGCCCGTTGCAGGCCACGCTGCTGCTGGACCTGCTCGACCGCGAACTGCCCGGCGCACGGGTGGCGCGGTTCGCTTTCCGCGCGCTTGCGCCACTGTTCGACACCGCGCCGTTTGCGCTTTGCGGCGCGCGCGAAGCCGATGGCGTCCGCCTGTGGACCGAGGCGCCGGACGGCGCAATCGCCCTGGACGCGACGGCGGAACTTGCCTGAACGCCGTTGGACGCCGCCATGCAGCTTCCGTATCCGGACCGCTACCAGGATCTGCGCGACGGCGTGCGCGAGCTGTGCAGCCGCTATCCCGACGCCTACTGGCGCGAAGTCGACGCGCTCCGCGGTTATCCGGAGGCCTTCGTCGACGCGCTGACCAAGGCCGGCTGGCTCGCCGCGTTGATCCCGCAGGAGTACGGCGGCTCGGGGCTCGGGCTCGCCGAAGCTTCGGTGATCATGGAGGAGATCAACCGCAACGGCGGCAACGCGGGTGCGTGCCACGGCCAGATGTACAACATGGGAACGTTGCTGCGGCACGGCTCCGAGCTGCAGAAGCGCCAGTACCTGCCGCGAATCGCCCGCGGCGAGCTTCGGCTGCAATCGATGGGCGTGACCGAACCGACGACCGGGACCGACACGACGAACCTGAAAACGACCGCAGTGAAGAATGGCGATCGGTACGTCGTCAACGGCCAGAAGGTCTGGATCTCGCGCATCCAGCACTCGGACCTGATGATCCTGCTGGCGCGCACCACGCCGCTGGCGCAGGTGGCGCGCAAGTCCGACGGCCTGTCGATCTTCCTCGTCGACCTGCACGAGGCGATCGGCCGCGGCATGACGGTGCGGCCGATCCCGAACATGGTCAACCACGAAACGAACGAACTGTTCTTCGACAACCTCGAGATCCCCGCCGAGAACCTGATCGGCGAAGAAGGCAAGGGCTTCCGCTACATCCTCGACGGGCTGAACGCCGAGCGCGCGCTGATCGCCGCCGAGTGCATCGGCGACGGCTGGTGGTTCGTCAACCGCGCCGCGAAGTACGCCGCCGAACGCGTCGTCTTCGGCCGGCCAATCGGGCAGAACCAGGGCGTGCAGTTTCCGATCGCCGAAAGCTACATGGAAGTCGAGGCCGCGAACCTGATGCGCTTCGAGGCATGCCGGCTGTTCGACGCGCGGCTGCCGTGCGGCGCGCAGGCGAACATGGCCAAACACCTCGCGGCCAAGGCGTCGTGGGAGGCCGCCAACGTCTGCCTGCAGACGCACGGCGGCTTCGGCTTCGCGTGCGAATACGACGTCGAGCGCAAGTTCCGGGAAACGCGCCTGTACCTCGTCGCGCCGATCTCGACCAACCTCGTGCTCTCGTACATCGCCGAGCACGTGCTCGGTCTGCCGCGTTCTTTCTGATATGGCCGGCGTGCGTCCGCTCGATGGCGTCACCGTGCTGTCGTTCGAGCATGCGGTCGCCGCGCCTGTGTGCACCCGGCACCTCGCGGATCTGGGCGCCCGCGTGATCAAGGTCGAGCGGCCTCAGGTCGGCGACTTCGCGCGCGACTACGACCACCGCGTCCGCGGGCTGTCTTCTTACTTCGTCTGGGCCAACCGTTCGAAGGAGAGCCTCACGCTCGACCTGAAGCACCCCGAGGCATCGGTGATCGTCGAGCGGCTGCTTGCGCGCGCCGACGTGCTCGTGCAGAACCTCGCACCCGGCGCCGCGGCCCGGCTCGGGCTTGCGGCTGATCGGCTGCGGGCGCGTCATCCGCGGCTGATCGTCTGCGACATCTCCGGTTACGGCGACGGCGGGCCGTACCGCGACATGAAGGCGTACGACCTGATGATCCAGGCCGAGGCCGGGCTCGTCAGCGTCACGGGAACGCCCGAGTCGCCGGCGCGCTGCGGTTTCTCGGCGGCGGACGTCGCGGCCGGCATGTACGCTTACGCCAGCGTGCTCGCCGCGCTGCTGCTGCGCGGCCGCACGGGGGAAGGCTCGCGCGTGGACGTTTCGATGTTCGAGGCGCTCGCGGAATGGATGGGCAACCCGATGTACTACACGTACGAGGGGCAGCCGGCGGCCGCGCGCACCGGACCGTTTCATCCGAGCGTGGTGCCTTACGGGCTGTTCGAGGCCGGCGACGGCGGCAAGGTGATGATGGGCGTGCAGAACGAGCGCGAGTGGGTGCGCTTCTGCGAGGACGTGCTGCGCCGGCCCGAGGTCGCGCGCGATCCGCGCTTCGCCAGCAACCGGCTGCGAACGGATCACCGCGCGGCGCTGGAGGCGATCATCCGCGAGGTGCTGGCCGCGCTGACCACTCCCGAGCTGCAGGCGCGGCTCGCCGCGGCGCAGATCGCGCACGCGCGCGTCAACGAGCCCGGCGACCTCTGGACGCATCCGCAACTGGCGGCGCGCGGCCGCTGGACCGAGATCGGGTCGCCCGCGGGGCCGCTGCCGGCGTTGTTGCCGCCGGGGACGAACGATCGTTTCGCGCCGCGGATGGACGCAGTCCCGGCGCTCGGCGAGCACACGGATGCGATCCTGCGCGAGCTGGGCTACGCCGACGAGCGGATCGCGCGGCTGCGCGCCGACGGCGCGATCTGATCGGGGCAGCGGAGTTGCGATGAACGGATCGCTGCAGGTGACCGAGGGCAGCGCCGCGCTGGCGGAGTTCGCTGCGACGCTGCGCTTCGAAGACATTCCGCCGGCGGTGGTCGCGCGCGCCGAGGCGCTGCTGGTGGACTGGTTCGGCTCGGCGCTGGCCGGCGCGGCAGGCCGTCCGGTGCAGACGATCGTGCGCTTTGCGCAGGCGATGGGCGGTGCGGGCGACTGCGAGGTGCTCGCGTCGGGCGCGCGAACGACGCCGCTTCTGGCGGCGATGGCCAACGCGGCGTCGTCGCACTTCGTCGAGCAGGACGACGTGCACAACGGTGCGGTGTTCCATCCGGGCACCGTCGTTTTCCCGGCGGTGCTCGCGGCGGCGCAGGCCACCGGCGCGAGCGGCCGCGAGTTGCTCGCCGCCGCGGTCGCCGGCTATGAAGTCGGCATCCGAGTGGGCGAGTTTCTCGGCCGTTCGCACTACAAGGTGTTCCATACGACGGGGACCGCGGGTACCGTCGCGTCCGCAGCGGCGGTCGCGCGGCTGCTGCGGCTCGACGCCGAACGCACGCTGCACGCGATCGGTTCTGCGGGAACGCAGGCCGCCGGCCTCTGGGAGTTCCTGCGCGACGCCGCCGACTCCAAACAACTGCACACCGCCGGCGCGGCGGCCCGCGGGCTGACGGCCGCATGGCTCGCACGCGACGGTTTCACGGGCGCGCGCCGCATCCTCGAGGGGCCGCAGGGCATGGCGGCCGGCATGTCGAGCGACGCCGACCCGCGGCGGCTCGTCGACGCGCTCGGCACGCGCTGGGCGACCGCCGAGACGTCGTTCAAGTGGCATGCGTCGTGCCGGCATACGCATCCGGCCGCCGACGCGCTGCTTTCGGTGATGCGCTCGAACGGGCTGGGCGCCGACCGGATCGCCGAGGTCGTCGCGCATGTGCACCAGGGGGCGCTGGACGTGCTCGGGCCCGTGACCGATCCGGCGACCGTGCACCAGGCGAAGTTTTCGATGGGCACGGTGCTGGCGCTGGTTGCGCGCTTCGGGCACGCGGGGCTGGCGGAATTCGACCGCGAGTTTCGCGCGCCGGAGACGATCGCGCTGCGCGAGCGCGTGCGGATGGTCTTCGACGCTGAGGTCGATGCGGCGTACCCGCGCCGCTGGGTCGGCAAGGTCACGGTCCGCACGACCGACGGACGCACGCTGCGCGGACGCGTCGACGAGCCGAAGGGCGACCCCGGCAACACGCTCACGCGCGAGGAGATCGAGGACAAGGCCGTGCGGCTGGCGGTGTACGGCGGCGCGGCCAGCGCCGGGCAGGCGCGGGCGGCGATCGCTCGGCTGTGGCGCGTCGCGCAGTGTCCGCGCGTCGGCGCGCTGCTGGCGGCGGAGCGGGGACGATGAGGCCGGACGCCATCGCCGCGCGCAGTCTGCTGTTCGTCCCGGGCACGCGGCCCGACCGCATCGGCAAGGCGCTCGCCAGCGTTGCGGACGTTGCGATCGTCGACCTCGAGGACGCCGTCGCGCCCGAGGACAAGGCGCTTGCCCGCGCCGCGCTCGCGGACGTCGGGCCGCGCGTGGCGGTGCGCGTCAACGCCGCGGACACGCCGTGGTTCGCCGCCGATTGCGCGGCTTGCCGCGCCGCGGACGTGCGTCTGGTGCTGCTGCCGAAGGCCGACGCCGCTGCGCAGATCGAAGCGGTGCGCGCGGCGGTGCCCGGCTGCGCGGTGATCGCGATCGTCGAGAGCGCGGCCGGCTTCGAGAACGTCGTCGCGGTCGCGCGCGCGGCCGGCGTGGCGCGGCTCGCATTCGGGCACCTGGACCTGCAGGCCGAACTCGGTGTGGCCGACGCCGACGCGCCGCTGCACTACTTCCGCACGCGGCTCGTGCTCGCATCGCGACTCGGCGCGTTGCCGCCGCCGATCGACGGCGTTTGCACGGCCATCGACGATGCGGCGATGCTCGCCGCCGAGCTGGACCGCGCGCGCCGTTTCGGCTTCGGTGCCAAGCTGTGCATCCACCCGAGGCAGGTCGCCGCGGTCAACGCCGCCTTCGCCCCCACACCCGAGGAGATCGAGTGGGCGCGGCGGATCGTCGCGGCGGCCGCCGGCGGGGGCGCTGCGCGCGTGGACGGGCACATGGTCGACGCGCCCGTGGTGGCGCGCGCGCGCGCGGTCCTTGCGCGGGCCGGCGGTTGACCGCGAGGACGTAAACCGGGCCTGCGCACTTCGCGGTACGGGCGCATCGGCCCGGCGTCGCTTGTTCGACGCCCGTTGCGCGTGCATACTCGGCCGCGGAACGATTCCGACCGAACCGGCGACCCTTGATCGCCGTCAAGGCCGATCACGGCAGGCGCGGCTACAAGCGACCCCGTGATGCGGGCGCGCGGACGCGAATCGCGACGTCGACGTCGACTGGAGGAGACACACATGACATCCGGGATCTCCGCGCGCAGGCGCGCGCTCGTTGCTGCCGGCGCGGCCGCCGGCGCGCTCGCTTCGCTTCCAGTGGCGACGTCGGCGCAGTCGCCGATCGTGATCAAGTTCAGCCACGTGGTTGCCGAGAACACGCCGAAGGGCCAGGGCGCGCTGAAATTCAAGGAGCTGGCCGAGAAGAAGCTGCCCGGCAAGGTCCAGGTGCAGGTGTTTCCGAGTTCGCAGCTGTTCGGCGACGCCAAGGAGCTGGAGGCGCTGCTGCTCGGCGACGTGCAGATGATCGCGCCGTCGCTGTCGAAGTTCGACCGCTACACGAAGAAGCTTCAGGTCTTCGACCTGCCGTTCCTGTTCGACGACATCGCGGCCGTCGACCGCTTCCAGGCCAACCCGAAGGGCCAGGAACTGCTGACCTCGATGAGAAACCGCGGGCTGATCGGCCTGGCGTACTGGCACAACGGCATGAAGCAGTTGTCGACGAACAGGGACCGTCTGGTGCGTCCCGAAGACGTCAAGGGGCTGAAGTTCCGGATCCAGGCATCGGACGTGCTGGAGGCGCAATTCCGCGCGCTCGGCGCCAATCCGCAGAAGATGGCCTTCTCGGAGGTCTACCAGGCGCTGCAGACCGGTGTGGTCGACGGGCAGGAGAACACCTGGTCGAACATCTATTCGCAGAAGTTCCACGAGGTGCAGAAGACGATCGCCGAGACCAATCACGGCGTCATCGACTACATGGTCGTGACCAACGCCAAGTGGTGGGACGGCCTGCCGGCCGACGTGCGCAAGGGGCTCGCCGAGGCGATGGCCGAGGCCACGGCGTATGCGAACAAGCTGGCGCTGGACCTGAACGAAGCCGACCGCCAGAAGATCGCCTCCGCCGGCAAGGCGAAGATCCAGAAGCTGTCGCCCGAGGACCTGGCCGCATGGCGCAAGGCGATGGAGCCGGTGTGGAAGAAATTCGAGGCTGACATCGGGCGCGACCTGATCGAAGCGGCGTTGAAGTCGAACAAGAAGTAGCGCGGACCGGCCGAGGGTCTGCGTCGCGGAGGCCGTGCCGCAACGATGCGCTGGCTCGAACGCCTCGAGGAAGCGCTGGTCGTCGTCCTGATGGCGGCGATGACCGGGGTCACCTTCATGCAGGTGGTCGCGCGCTACGTCTTCAACTACAGCTTCGTGTGGGCGCTGGAACTGACCGGCGTCATGTTCGCCTGGCTGATTTTCATCGGCATGTCGTACGGCGTGCGGGTCGGCGCGCACATCGGCGTCGACGCGGCGGTCAAGTCGCTGCCGGCCGGCGCCGCCCGCGCGGTCTCGATCGTCGCCGCACTCGCGTGCGTCGCGTACGCACTGATCGTCGCGGTCGGCGGTTTCCAGTACGTGCGCAAGATGTACGACGTCGGCATCCTGATGCAGGACCTTCCCGTGCAGCAGTGGATACCGCGCGCGGTGCTGCCGGTCGGTTATGCGCTGCTGGCGTTGCGTTTCGGACAGGCGCTTTATCGCCTTGCCACCGGCGGCGAGGTGCATCTGCTCGGCGACGAGGCGAAGGAGGCGCTGAAGCTGCAGCAGGACGCGGGCGAAGACCGGCAGCGGCGATGACCACGGTCGCACTGTTCGTGCTGCTGTTCGTCTTCATGCTCCTCGGCATGCCGGTGGCGGTTGCGCTCGGCCTGTCGTCGCTGCTGACGATCCTGTTCTTCGCGCAGGACTCGCTTGCTTCGCTGTCGCTGAAGCTTTTCGAGACCTCCGAGCACTACACGCTGCTGGCGATCCCGTTCTTCATCCTGGGCGGGGCGTTCATGACCACCGGCGGCGTGGCGCGCCGGATGATCCGCTTCGCCAACGCGTGCATCGGCCACCTGCGCGGCGGGCTCGCGCTGGCGTCGGTGATGGCGTGCATGCTGTTCGCTGCGGTGTCCGGCTCGTCGCCGGCGACCGTCGTCGCCGTCGGCTCGATCGTGATCGCGGGCATGGTCCGCGCCGGCTATCCGCTGCCTTTCGCCGCGGGCGTGATTTGCAACGCCGGCACGCTCGGCATCCTGATCCCGCCGTCGATCGTGATGGTCGTCTACGGGGCGGCCACCGAAACGTCGGTCGGCAAGCTGTTCATGGCCGGTGTGATCCCCGGCATCGTGCTCGGGCTGATGCTGATGGCCGCGATCTACGTGCGCGCGCGCATGATCGGCCTGCAAACGCAGCCGCGCGCGTCGCTGGCCGAGGTGATCGCCTCCGGCCGCGACTCGCTGTGGGGCCTGCTGCTGATGGTCATCATCCTGGGCGGCATCTACGGCGGCATCTTCACGCCGACCGAAGCGGCGGCGGTCGCCGCCGTCTATGCGTTCTTCATCGCGGTGGCCGTGTACCGCGACATCGGCATGCGGGACGTGCCGCACGTGCTGCTCGAGGCGGGCAAGGTGACCGTGATGCTGATGTTCATCGTCGCCAACGCGCTGCTGTTCGCGCACGTGCTGACGACCGAACGGATTCCGCAGCAGATCGCCGAGACGATCATCGGGTGGGGGATGCCGGCGTGGCAGTTCCTGATCGTCGTCAACATCCTGCTGCTGATCGCGGGAATGTTCATGGAGCCGACGGGGATCGTTCTGATCCTGGCGCCGATCCTGTTTCCGATCGCCACGCGGCTCGGCATCGACCCGGTGCATCTGGGCATCATCATGGTGGTGAACCTGGAGATCGGCATGGTCACGCCGCCGGTCGGGCTGAATCTTTTCGTCACCGCCGGCATCACGAAGATGTCGATCGGCCAGGTCGTTCGCGCGGCGCTGCCGTGGACGCTCGTGCTGCTGGTGTTCCTCGCGATCGTGACCTACGTGCCGGTGCTGTCGCTGTTGCTGCCCGAACTGCTGTTCTGAGCCGGGGCACGCCCGGTTTCGGCGCGATCCCGCTTCGGGCAGCCCGGGCACGACGGCGCTTCGCCGTCGGGTCCCGGCGCCTTCGGCCCGCCGCAGGCGCCGCGCAGGCAGGGGCGCCCGACAATGACGCCCACCGCCATCGCGGCGACCGCCGCGCCGATCAGCAGCGCGACCGCGGCGAACACCGGCCAGAAGCTCGCGGCTTGCATCGCGTTCACGCGTGCGCCCCGCCGAGCGCGGCGAACGCGGGTGTCGCGCGGTCCGTGAAGTGTCCGTCGGCTTCGCGCTCGATGAAGTAGGCGGCGAGCCCCTGCGCCTGCGCGAGCGCCCAGCCGCGCTCGGGGCCAAGCACGATCAGCGCGGTGGCGAGCGCATCGGCCTGCATGCAGTCGTCGGCGACGACCGTCACGGAGGCGAGCCGATGGTCGATCGGGAAGCCGCTCGCCGGATCGATCTCGTGCGAATAGCGCTTGCCGTTCTGCTCGAAGTAGATCCGGTAGTCGCCCGAGGTCGCCATCGCGCCGCCGGCGAGCGGCACGACGTAGTGCGCGCGCGGCGGCCAGGCATCGGGCCGTTCGATCCCGATGCGCCACGGCCGGCCGTCGGCGTGGCGGCCGCGCACACGCACCTCGCCGCCGGCTTCGATCATGTAGTCGTGCAAGCCTTCGGTTTCGAGCGCGCGCGCCGCGAGATCGACGCCGTAGCCCTTGGCGATGCCGCCCAGGTCTGCGCGCAGCCCGTCGCGCAGCTTGGTCGCGGATCGGCTCGCCGCGTCCAGACGCAGCGCCCGGTAATCGACCGCTCGCCGCTGCGCGTGCACGCGCGCCGGCGGCGGCACGCTGCGCGTCGACCGCGCCGGCCGCGGACCGAACCCCCAGGCATCGACGAGCGGTGCGACCGTCACGTCGAACGCGCCGCCGGAGATCCTGCTCACGGCCCGCGCGGCGGCGAGCACCGCATACAGCTCGTCCGAAAGCGCGAACGGCGCGCCGGCCGGCGCGCGGTTGAACGCCGAAAGCTCCGAGTCGGCGCGATACACGGACATGCGCCGGTCGACGCCCTCGAGCGCGGCGTGGACGGCTTCTCGCAGCGCGGCGGCGCGCGCTTCGTCGAAGCGGCCCGCGATCTTGACCGTGTAGCGCGTGCCCATCGTGTCGCCGACGAAGTTCAACAGATTCGTTTTGCCGCGCGGGCGGCCGCAACCGGCCAGCGCGAGCGTCCCGAGCGCGCCCAGCAGCAGGCGGCGGCGCGTCGTCAGCAGCGCATCCATAATCGACTCCTCATTCCTTGCGCTCGGCGCGAACGGCGGCTTCGAACCGCCCTTCGCCGTGTTCGATCATCTCGCGCACCAGGTCGCCGATCGAAATCAACCCGTAGACGCGCGGCCCGTCGATCACCAGCAGATGGCGGTGGCGGTTGACCGTCATCAGGCTGAGCGCCGCTTCGACCGTCGTTCCGGGCGATACGAAGCGAACGTCGCGCGTCATCACCAGCGAGATCGGCGTGGTCTTCGGATCGCGCCCGGCATGCACGACGCGCGTCAGCAAATCGCGCTCGGTGAAGATGCCGTCGACCAGACCGTCCTCGTTGCGGATCAGCACCGCGCCGATGCGGCGCTCGACCATCACACCGACCGCCTCGGCGACGGTCGCGCCGGCCGGCACCGCGATCAGTTCGTCGCTCGCCTTGGCGCGGACGACCGTTTCCACCGTCGTTTGCATCGTGCCTCCTCTCGCTCCGTGCCTCACAGACCGAAGTCATCGAGCATGATGTTCTCGCGATCCACGCCGAGGTCGAGCAGCATGCGGATCACCGCCTTGTTCATCACGTCGGGTCCGCACAGGTAGTACTCGATGTCCTCCGGCGCCGGGTGGTGCTTCAGGTACAGGTCGCGCAGCACGTTGTGCCGCACGAGCCCGACCGGGCCGGTCCAGTTGTCCTCGGGGCGCGGCTCCGACAGCACCAGATGCCATTCGAAGTTCGCGTGCTCGGCGGCGAGCCGGTCGAACTCCTCGACGTAAAAAGCTTCCTTCAGATTGCGCGCCGAATACCAGAACGTGATTTTGCGCTTCGACTTCAGCCGGTAGAGCTGGTCGAAGATGTGCGAACGCATCGGCGCCATGCCGGCGCCGGCGGCGACGAAGCACATCTCGCGGTCGGTGTCGCGCGCGAAGAATTCGCCGAACGGACCCGACACGGTGACTTCGTCGCCGGGCTTGAGCCGGAACAGCCACGAGCTCATCCTGCCCGGCGGAATGTCCTCGCGATAATCGGGCGGGAACGCCACGCGGATCGTGAACAGCAGGATGCCCTTCTCCAGCGGGTAGTTCGCCATCGAATACGCGCGCGTCACCGGCTCGTCGACGACCGAGCGGAAGCGCCACAGATCGAAGCGATCCCACTCTTCGCGGAAGTCCGGATCGATGTCGAACTCGCGGTACGTGAGTTCGTGCGGCGGGCATTCGATCTGCACGTAGCCGCCGGCGCGGAACGGCACGTCCTCGCCCTCGGGCAGCGCGAGCTTCAGCTCCTTGATGAACGTCGAGACGTTGCGGTTGTGGGTCACGCGGCAGCGCCACTTGCGCACGCTGAAGACCTCGGGCGCCAGCTCGATCTTCATGTCGCGCTTGACCTTGACCTGGCACGCCAGCCGCAACCCGCGCCGCGCCTCGCCCGGCGAGATGAAGCCCGTTTCGGTCGGCAGCAGCTCGCCGCCGCCTTCCTTGACGACGACCTCGCATACGCCGCAGGAGCCTTTGCCGCCGCAGGCCGACGGAATGAAGATCTGGTTGCCGGCGAGCGCGCCGAGCAGCGTGCCGCCGGCCTCCACCCGCAGCGCCTTGTCCGGATCGTCGTTGATCACGATCGACACGTCGCCGGACGGGACGAGCTTGCGGCGCGCCGACAGCAGCACGGCGACCAGCGCCAGCACCACGGCGGTGAACATCGCGACGGCGACGACGATGTCGAGCATGGCTACAACTGGATTCCCGAGAACATCATGAACGCGAGCGACATCAGCCCGGCCGCGATGAAGGTGATGCCCAGCCCGCGCAACCCGGCCGGGACGTTCGAGTAGGTCAGTTTTTCGCGCACCGCCGCCAGCGCGACGATCGCGATCGCGAAGCCGAGCCCCGAGCCCAGCCCGAACACGACGCTCTCGCCGAACGAGTATTCGCGTTCCTGCATGAACAGCGCGCCGCCGAGGATCACGCAGTTCACCGCGATCAGCGGCAGGAACACGCCGAGTGTGGCGTACAGCTTCGGCGCGAATCGGTCGATCGCCATCTCGACGACCTGCACCGTCGCCGCGATCGTCGCGATGAACAGGATGAACGACAGGAAGCTCAGGTTCACGCCCGCCAGCGCGGGATGCGCCCAGCCGAGCGCGCCTTCGCGCAGCAGCCAGACGAGCAGCAGGTTGTTCAGCGGCACGGTCAGCGTCTGCACGAACACGACCGCCACGCCGAGGCCGATCGCGGTCTCGACCTTCTTCGAGCACGCGAGGAACGAGCACATGCCGAGGAAGTAGGCGAGCGCCATGTTCTCGAGGAAGACCGAGCGGATGCCGAGGTTCAGCAGGTGCTCCATGCCTCAGTCCTTCTCCTGCAGCTCGGGCTTCCACTGCCGCAGCGCCCACACCAGCAGTCCGATCAAGAACAGCGCCGACGGCGCGAGCAGCATCAGCCCGTTCGGCACGTACCAGCCTCCGTCCTTGGCGAGCGGCAGCACGGTGAAACCGAACACGCGCCCGGCGCCGAGCAGCTCGCGCGTGAACGCCACCAGCAGCAGCACCAGCCCGTAGCCGAGCCCGTTGCCGACACCGTCGAGCACCGACGGGTAGGGCGGATTGCTCATCGCGAAGCCCTCGGCGCGGCCCATCACGATGCAGTTGGTGATGATCAGCCCGACGAACACCGACAGCTCGAGCGACAGCTCGTACAGCGTGGCCTTCAGCACCTGGTCGAAGACGATCACCAGCGACGCGATGATCAAAAGCTGCACGATGATGCGGATCGACGACGGCGTGTGGTTGCGGACGAGACTGACCGCCAGGTTGGCGAGCATCGCGACCAGCACGACGCCGGCGGTCATCACCAGCGCCTTGTCGACGCGCGTGGTGATCGCCAGCGCCGAGCAGATGCCCAGCACCTGCACGCCGATCGGATTGCTCGCGAGCACCGGCGCGAGCAGGATCGAACGCTCGCGCTTGCCGAAGGCGATGCCGAACGCGCTCATGTCATGTCACTCCCTCGATCGCGCCTTCGCGGAAGCGCTTGAGAAACCTTCCGTAGCCGTCGTCGGACAGCCAGAACCGCATCAGCCGCGTGATCGCGTTGCTGGTCACCGTCGCGCCCGACAGGCCGTCGACGCGCAGCGGGTCGACTTCGGGCGCACCCGCCTGGCCCTTGATCACCGTGATGCCGGCGCGCCAGTTCCGGTCGTAGGCTTTGCGGCCGCGCCACAGCGCCTGCCACGCGGGGTTGCCGATCTCGCCGCCGAGCCCGGGCGTTTCCTTGTGCTCGTAGTAGGTGAGCCCGCGCACCGTGTTGGCGTCGCCGTCGAGCGAGACGAACCCGTAGATCGTTCCCCACATGCCCAGGCCCTCGACCGCGATCACGAGCTGGTCGACGCGGCCGTCCTTCAGCACGAAGTAGACGACGCCGTAATTCGGGATCCGCCCGATGCCCGCGCCGTTCGGCGGCGCCGCACGGCTCGCGCCCGGATCGTTGCGCGCGGCGCGCTGGTCGTAGCTGCGCGCGTCGATGCGATCCGCGGGCACGAGCTCGCCGGTGGCGAAGTCCACGAGCCGCGCGCGGATGTCGCGCTCGAAGAAGCGTTCGACCTCGCGCCGGTCGACACGCGCGCCGGGCTCGACGAGGCCGGCGGCAACCAGCACGTTCTTTTCCATGTACAGCCGCGCGTTCGCCTTCTGGCGCGGTTGCAGCGTCACCGCGGCGACCGACACCAGCGCGGCGCACACGACGCAGACGGCAGTCGCGAACAGCACCGTGTAGCGCGTCGAATTCAGGCGGTGCTTATCCATGGCGCGCGCGCCTGCGCCGAACGTCGGCACGAACGAAGCCGTAGTCGATGACCGGCGCCATCACGTTCATGAACAGGATCACCAGC
>CAZIJU010000014.1:43904-52580 GCA_964539745.1 uncultured Burkholderiaceae bacterium
CGAAGGCCCAGCCGCCGAGCACCATGTGCCACCAGAACGGCACGCCGAACCACGCGTTCGTCGCCGAGCCGATCGCGTTGAAGACGAGCGCCGTCGCGATCGTCCCGAGTGCGACGCCCGCCATCGTCCGCCACGACGCGATCCTCGTGACGAGCAGCAGCAGCACGCCGGCGAGGCACGCCAGCGCCGAGGTTTCGCCCATCGATCCCGGCTCCAGGCCGACGAAGGCGTTCCACCACGAAAAGCCCGCGTCTTCGAACGGCGCGGTCATCGCGCGAATCTGCGCGAGCAGCGTCGCACCCGAGAAGCCGTCGACGGTGGCGCCCGCCGGCACCGCGGTCCAGACCTTGTCGCCGGAGATCTCGGCCGGGTACGCGAAGAACAGGAATGCGCGTGCGGCGAGCGCCGGATTGACGAAGTTCATTCCGGTGCCGCCGAACACTTCCTTGGCGAGCACGACGCCGAAGCTGATGCCGAGCGCGGCCTGCCACAGCGGGGTGGTCGGCGGCAGGATCAGCGTGTACAGGATGCCGGTGACGAAGAAGCCCTCGTTGACCTCGATCCGACGAACGATCGCGAAGGTGACTTCCCACGCCAGCCCGACGGCCATCGTCACGACGTAAAGCGGCACGAAGTACAGCGCGCCGTGCACGAAGTTGGCGAGCGCGCTGGACGGCGAGTAGCCGACGCCGAGCCAGCGGATCAGCGCGTGCCGCCAGCCTTCGAGCGCCGCGGTCTTCGCCGGGTCGAGCGCGAGGTTGGCCTGCAGCCCCGTGTTGTACATCGCCATCAGCGCGCACGGGATCGCGGCGACGACGACGAGGATCATCATGCGCTTCAGATCGAGCGCGTCGCGCACGTGCGCGCCGCTGCGCGTGACCGAAGCCGGCGTGTAAAAGAAGGTGTCGACCGCCTCCCACAGCGGATACAGCTTCTCCAGCCGGCCGCCCTTGTCGAAGTGGCGGGCCTGGCGGTCGAGAAGCGCGCGCAGCCGGCTCATCCGTGCTCCTTGCGCAGGCGCTCGAGCGCGGCGCGCAGCAGCGGGCCGTAGTCGTACTTGCCGGGGCAGACGTAGGTCGCGAGCGCCAGATCGTCCTCGTCGAGCTCGAGCGCCCCCAGCTCGGCGGCGCGCTCGTCGTCGCCGACGATCAGCGCGCGCAGCAGGAAGGTCGGCAGCATGTCGAACGGCAGCACGCGTTCGTAGGTGCCGATCGGCACCATCGCGCGCGGCGAACCGTTGGTCGACGTCGAGAAAACGAAGCGGTGCGCGCGGCGGAACGCCCCGAGCACCGCGCCGGTCACCGAAAACTTCTCCGCGCCCGGCGCGATGAAGCCGAACAGTTCGCGCGTGCGCCCCTCGGGCAGCGCGGCGATCTGCAGGTGATAGCGGCCCAGATAACCCTCGGCCGCGCCGCGCGCGGTGCGGCCGTCGAGCACCGAGCCGGAGATCACGCGCTGCTCGCCGTCGGCGAGTTCGCCGGCGACGGTTTCGTCGGTCGACGCACCGATACGCGTGCGCAGCAGCCGCGGCCGCGCCACACCCGGGCCGGCGAGCGAAATCACGCGCGAGACGTCCAGCTCGCCGGTGGCGAGCAGATGCCCGATCGCGACGACGTCCTGATAACCGATGTGCCAGACGCTGCGCTGCGCGTGAACCGGCAGCAGCTTGTGGATGTGCCAGCCGACGTTGCCGGCCGGGTGCGGGCCGGAGAAGGTTTCGACCTGCACGCCGGGGGGCGCGTCGACCGCGGTGCCCGGCGCAACGCACAGGAACAGCGGCTGCGCGAGCCGCGCGAGCGCGGCGAGCCCGGTGCGGAACGCCTCGGCCCGCTCGGTGAGTACCAAGCCGGGCGGTGGCGCGTGCGGGCGCGTGTCGGTCGCGGTGACGAACAATGCCTCGGGCGCGGCGTCGATCGCGGGAATGCGGCCGAACGGGCGCGTGCGCAGGGCGGCCCATAGCCCGGATTCCTGCAGCAGCGCGCGCAGCGCCGGCGCGTCGTATGCGTCCGGTGCGCGGCCGTCGTGGTGCGTGAACGGCAGCGGGGTCGCGTCCTCGGGGCCGACCTCGATCACCAGCGCGACGAACGCTCGCCGTTCGCCGCGATGAACTTCGGCGACCACACCGCCGGCCGGCGCGGTGAGCTGCACGCCGGGATTGCTCTTGTCCGCGATCACCGGCTGGCCGCGCCGCACGCGCGCGCCGGGGTGGATGAGCAGCGCGGGCTTCAGTCCGACGTAGTCGGCGCCGAGCAGCGCGACGCGCGAAACCGCGGGCGCCGCCTCGAGCTGCAGCGCCGGCGCGCCGGCGAGCGGCAAATCGAGTCCTTTTCTTGACGTGTGCAGCGCCATCGGCGGTTCGTTTCGACGCGCGGCCGCACCATGCACGAGCCCGCATCGACCCGCGGCGCGACCGCATCGCGCCAACCGTAATTGCGCCGCGCGCGCGGGGCTTGATGCGTGTCAACGTCCGCACGGCTGCTTCGGCGAATGCTTCGCAGGGATCAACCGGAGGCGATCACCGGGAGGGCAGGGCGATGACGACGGCCACGGCAGAGCAGGCGTTGCGCAAGCATCCTTTCGTGCAGACCTTCGGCGAGCCGCAGATCGCAAAGCTCGCGGCGCTGGCGCGCGAGGTGGCCTTCGAGCGCGACCAGGTGATCTTCCGCGAGGGCGACGACTGCTCGGAGTTCTATCTGATCGTCTCTGGGCTGGTCGCGCTCGAGATCGCCGCGCCGGGGCACACGTTTCGCATCCAGACGCTCAGAGGAGGAGACGAGTTCGGCTGGTCGGCGATGCTGATGGGCCGCGGCAAGCACTTCCAGGCGCGCGCGCTCGAGCGCGTCCACGCGCTCGCCTTCCAGGGCGCCGATCTGATCAAGGCCTGCCAGGACGACGCGGCCTTCGGTTACGCATTCATGCACCGCCTGCTCGAGGTCGTCTCGGAGCGCCTGCAGGCGACGCGGCTGCAGCTTCTCGACATGTATTCGCCGGTCGCGAAAAGGGCGGGGGCCTGAACGTCGCAGCCTCGGCCGCGCGGCGGGCCTTGGGCTGACCGCACGGGCGCCGGAACACGGGCAAAGGCCCCTCGGTTCGTCTCGCCGATCGCGGGATGTCGGCGGCGAATCCGACGTCGCGAACCCGGTTCAGAACCTGCCGATCACCCAGCCCGGGAAGACGGCGATCAGCAACGCCGGCACGGCGCAGACCAGCGCCGCGCTCGCCGCGAGCGCGCGGCCCGTCAGCGCCGGCGCCGGGGCCGCTTCGCTCATGAACGCGTACTGGATCACGCGCAGGCAGAAGTAGATGCCCAGATAGCTCGCGACCAGGCCGATCACCGCGTACGCCGTGTAGCCGGCCTCGATGACGTTCCTGAAGATCAGGAACTTCGCGACGAAGCCCGGCAGCGGCGGAATGCCCGCGAGCGAAAGCATCGCGGCGGCGAGCACGAGCGCGGCCCACGGCGCGCGCTGGAACAGTCCCTTCAGGCTCGATAGTTCGTCGTCGGCGGCATCGCCCGCCGCGTCAGCGCGTCCACGAGGCAGCGCGGCGAACGCGGCGAGGTTCATCAATCCGTAGACGAGCAGGTAGAACACGATCGCCTGGAAGCGCCCTTCGCCCGCGCCGAGGAACGCGAAGTACAGGTAGCCCGCGTGTGCGATCGACGAATACGCGATCATCCGGCGGAAGCTCGTCTGCCGTATCGCGGCGAGGTTGCCCCACACCATCGACGCGAGCGGCAGCAGCGCGAGCAGCTCGACCATGCCGCGCGGGATGTCGGCGGCGCCGAACAGCCGCGCCACCGCGAGCAGCACGCCCGCCTTGATGATCGTCGCCATGTACGCGGTCACCGGCACGCTCGCGCCTTCGTATGCGTCCGGCGCCCACGCGTGGAATGGCACGATCGCCGCCTTCAGGAAGAACGCGACGACGATCAGCACGACCGCCGCGGTCGCCAGCGTGTCGCGCGCGGCGAGCGCTTCGACGAACGCCGGCAGCGCGAGCGAGCCGGTCGCGCCGAACAGCAACGCCACGCCCATCAGGAAGGTCGCCGTCGCCGCGCCGCCGAGCACGAGGTACTTCAGCGCGGCTTCGGCGCTGTCGTCGCGCCGGAACGCGAGCAGCACCAGCGCGTAGACCGGCAGCGACATCAGTTCGAGCCCGAGGAACAGCGTCAGGAAGCTGTCGGCCGACAGCAGCAGCAGCGTGCCGTACAGCGAAGACAGCAGCAGCAGATGGAAGCGGCTGTCGTCGAAATCGTCGCGCGACAGCAGCAGCACAGGGATCGCGAGCCCCAGCACGACCGCCTTCGCCAGCAGACCCGTCGGACTCACCGAAAACTGGCCGGCGAACGGCGCGGCTTCGTAGCCGCCGAAACCGAGCGAAGCCGCTGCCGCGGTCGCCGCGATCACCGCCGCGAGCGCGATGGCGAGCGCGCCGCGCGGCTTCGGCATCAACACCTCGACGAGGATCAGCACGCAGATGCCCGCGAGCAGCAGATGCTCGGGCAGCATCGCGGTGACGACTTCGGCCCAGTTCATCGCGTTGCCTCCGTCGGGGCCGGTCTCATCGCCCCACGCGCGGGGAGAGGGTTGCGGTGGGGGGCTACGGGCCGCAAGGACACCGCTGCCTGCACCGGCGCCCGAGTCGCCGCGACCAGCTCCCGATACTGCTTGGCCGCCAGCTCGGTCTTGCGCAGCGGCTCGTTCGGGAAAAGACCCAGCCAGAAGATCGCCACCGCGATCGCCGCGAGGATCGACTTCTCGCGCAGGTTCAGATCGGCCACCGGCCCGTGCGGCACCTTCGCCGCGCCGAACAGGAAGCGCTGCGCGAACCACAGCATGTACAGCGCGCCGAGCACCACGCCCGACACCGCGCCGACCGCAAGCACGAGCGGATAACCGTCGCCCTGCTGGTAGATCGGCCACGCGGCGTTGAACGCGCCGAGCAGCACGAGGAACTCGCCGGTGAAGCCGCTGGTCGTCGGCAGCCCGACCGAAGCGAGCGTCAGGATCATGAAGAACACCGAATAGACGGGCAGCAGTTTCGCCAGCCCGCCGTAGGCGGCCAGATCGCGCGTATGGCAGCGCTCGTAGATCATGCCGACCATCAGGAACAGCCCGGCCGACGTGAGCCCGTGGCTCACCATCTGCACGATCGCGCCCTGGACGCCGAGCAGGTCGAGGCTCGCGAGCCCCAGCATCACGTAGCCGAGGTGGCTGATCGACGAGTACGCGATGATCTTCTTGATGTCGGTCTGCACCAGCGCGAGGCATGCGCCGTAGACGATCGAAACGACCGCGAGCGTCATGATCAGCGGCGTGAACTCGCGGGTGGCGTCCGGAAACAGCGGGAAGCCGAGTTTGAGAAAGCCGTAAGTCCCCATCTTCAGCAGCACGCCGGCGAGGATCACCGAGCCCGCCGTCGGCGCCTCGACGTGCGCGTCGGGCAGCCAGGTGTGCAGCGGGAACATCGGCACCTTGATCGCGAACGACAGCGCGAACGCGGCGAGCAGCCACGTCTGCACGCCGAGCGGAAGCTGCGTCCGATACAGGTCGGCGAACGCGAAGGACACGACGCCGGTCGTCGCGTGCAGCGAGTACACGAGGTAGATCAGCGCGGCCAGCATCAGGATGCTGCCTGCCGCCGTGTACAGCACGAACTTCAGCGTCGCGTAGATGCGCCGCTCGCCGCCCCAGATGCCGATGATCAGGAACATCGGGATCAGCATCGTTTCCCAGAACACGTAGAACAGGAAAAGGTCCTGCGCGACGAAGGTGCCCAGCATCGCGAACTGGATGAAGAACACCATCGCGTAGAACAGTTTGACGTCCTTCGTGATCGCGGAAAACGCGCCGGCCGCCACCAGCGGGCCGAGGAAGGCCGTCAGCAGCACCAGCAGCACGTTCATGCCGTCGAGGCCGACGTGGTAGTACACGCCCCAGGACTCGATCCAGGGGATGCGCGTCTCGAACTGCAGCCCCGCGACCGCCGGGTCGAAGCGCAGGTACAGCCACGCGGCGAGCGCGAACTGCAGCAGCATCGTCCACAGTGCGATCTGGCGAACCAGCGCGTCGCGCCCCGCGGGCAGCAGCGCCAGCAGCACCATGCCGGCGACCGGCAGGTAGAGGACGACGTTCAGGACGGCGGCTTCAGACATGGCGCCAGATCCACAGCAGGCTCGCCACGGCGCCGGCGAGCACGAGGAAAACGTAGAGCTGCAGGCTGCCGGTCTGCACGCGTGCGAACATCGCCGCACCGCCGCGCGCCGCGGCCGCGAGCGCATGCAGCGTGCCGTCGATCAGCGCTCGATCGCCGAGCCGCAGGAACACGTGTTCGGAGATCCAGAGCAGCGGCCTGCCGATCGCCGCTTCGTACAGTTCGTCGACGTAGTACTTGTTGGCCAGCACACGCCGCACGCCCGCGAAACGTTTGCCGGCCGCCGCCGCGCGCTTCGCGTCGCCGCCGAAGAAGAACGCGGCCGCCGCGATGCCGGCGGCCGCGATCGCGATCGCCAGCGCGATCAGCGGCTTGTGCAGCGGCTGGGCCGACTCGGCGACCGCCGGCAGCGGCAGCAGCGGCTCGAGGAAGTGCGGCACGGCGATGAAGCCGCCGACCGCCGAAAGGATTGCCAGCACGACGAGCACCCCCGTCATCGACCACGGCGATTCGTGCACGTGATGCGCGACCTCCGGTGCCACCCGCGAGCGGCCGAGGAACACCAGCCACAGCAGCCGGAACATGTAGAAGGCAGTCAGCAGCGCGGTCGCCGCGAGCACGGCCCACAGCAGCGGCGAGCCGCCGCGCGCCGAGGCGAACGCGAACCACAGGATCTCGTCCTTCGAGAAGAACCCGGCCAGCGGCGGAATGCCGGCGATCGCCGCGGTGGCCACCAGGAAGGTCGCGAAGGTCAGCGGGATCTTCTTCGCCAGCCCGCCCATCCTGCGGATGTCCTGCTCGCCGCTCAACGCATGGATCACGCTGCCGGCGCCGAGGAACAGGCACGCCTTGAAGAACGCGTGCGTGAACACGTGGAAGATCGCCACACCGTAGGCGCCCACCCCGAGCGCGGCGAACATGAAGCCGAGCTGCGAGACGGTCGAATACGCGAGCACGCGCTTGATGTCGTTCTGCGCGAGCGCGATCGTCGCCGCGAAGAACGCGGTCGCCGCGCCGATCGCGGCGACCAGCGCCGACGCCTCGGGCGCGTGCAGATACAGCCCCGACATGCGCGCGACGAGGTAGACGCCCGCGGTCACCATCGTCGCCGCGTGGATCAGCGCCGACACCGGTGTCGGGCCCGCCATCGCGTCGGGCAGCCACACGTGCAGGGGGATCTGCGCCGACTTGCCGGACGCGCCGATGAACAGCAGCACGCCGACCAGGCTCGCCGACACCGCGACCGGGCCGGACATGAACGCCGCGTTGATGCGATCCATGTCGAGCGTGCCGAACGCGAAGTACAGCAGGAACATGCCGAGCAGGAAGCCGGCGTCGCCGACGCGGTTCGTGATGAACGCCTTCTTGCCGGCCCTGGCGTTGTCCGGGTCCTCGTACCAGAAGCCGATCAGCAGGTACGAGGCGAGCCCGACACCCTCCCAGCCGACGAACAGCATTAGCATCGAGCGGCCGAGCACCAGCAGCAGCATGAAGAACAGGAACAGGTTCAGGTACGCGAAGAAGCGCGCGTAGCTCCGGTCCTCGTGCATGTAGCCGATCGAATAGACGTGGATCACCGAGCCGACGCCGGTGACGACGAGCGTCATCACCGCGGCGAGGCGGTCGAAGTAGAAGGCGATCTCGAAGTCGGTCTCGCCGATCAGCGCCCACGTGTACGCGACCTCGACGATCGGCGCGCCGCCCGCTTCGAGCGTGCGGAACGCCAGCACCGCCAGCGCGAACGAAGCGAGCGGCAGCCCGCAGCCGACGACGCTGACGAAGCGCTTGCCGAGCGTGTTGCCGAGCAGCCCGTTCGCCAGGAACCCGAGCAGCGGCAGCAGGACGATCAGCGTCAGCGTGCCCATCGCCTATCCCCTCAGATCCGAATACGCGCCCGGATCGAGCGTGTGCTTGCGGCGCACCAGCAGCAGCACGATCGGGATCGCGATCGCGATTTCCGCGGCGGCGACGACGAAGATCAGGAACACGAGCACCGCGCCGACCGCCTCGCCCATCTGGTGCGCGAAGGTGACGAGCGCGAGATTGGCGCCGTTGAGCGCGAGCTCCATGCACATCAGCATCACCAGCAGGTTGCGGCGGACGGTCACGCCGAGCAGCCCGAGCGCGAACAGCGCAGCCGCGAGCGTCAGCAGCAGCTGGACCTTATCCATCGCGTCTTGCGCCCGCGCGGATCACCGCGATCGCGGCGACGACCGCCGCCAGCAGCAGCACCGAGGTCAGTTCGAAGTGCAGCCAGTACGCGTTGAGGAAGGTCGTCGCGAAAAGCTGCAGCCCGAAGCCTTCGCTACCTGCGGTGCGCGAAGCCGGCGGCAACGCGTTCCACACCGCGTACGCGAGCACGCCGATCAGCAGCGCGAACGCCGCCAGACCGGGCAGCAGCAGCTTCGAGTAGCGGCGCCGCACCGCCGGATCGCGCACGTCGAGCAGCATGATCACGTAGACCATGAACACCATCACCGCGCCGACGTAGATCAGCACCTGGAAGGCGGCGATGAAGTG
>CAZIJU010000015.1:0-51442 GCA_964539745.1 uncultured Burkholderiaceae bacterium
CTGCGCGGCCGCATTGCGGTGCAGGTCGACGGCCAGATGAAGACCGGCCGCGACGTGGTGATCGGCGCGCTGCTCGGCGCCGATGAGTTCGGCTTCGCCACCGCGCCGTTGGTGGTCGAAGGCTGCATCATGATGCGCAAGTGCCACCTGAACACCTGCCCGGTCGGCGTGGCCACGCAGGATCCGGTGCTGCGGCGGCGCTTTGCCGGCCAGCCCGAGCACGTCGTCAACTACTTCTTCTTCGTCGCCGAGGAAGTGCGCGAGATCATGGCGCAGCTTGGCGTGCGCAAATTCGACGAGCTGATCGGCCGCACCGACCTGCTCGACAAGAAGAAGGGCATCGACCACTGGAAGGCGAAGGGGCTGGACTTCAGCCGCATCTTCTACATGCCGCCGATGCCGCCGGAGGTCGCACGCTACAAGTGCGAGGAACAGGACCACGGGCTGGCCAAGGCACTCGACCATAAGCTGATCGAGCAGTGCAGACCCGCGCTTGAGCGCGGCGAACGCGTAAGCTTCATCACGCCGGTGCGCAACGTCAACCGCACGGTCGGAACGATGCTGTCGTCGCTGGTCGCGCGCAAGTACGGCCATGCCGGACTGCCGGACGACACGATTCACATCCAGTTCAACGGCACCGCCGGGCAGAGCTTCGGCGCCTTCCTCGCGCACGGCATCACGCTCGATCTGGTCGGCGACGCCAACGACTACACCGGCAAGGGACTGTCGGGCGGACGCATCATCGTGCGCTGCCCGAACGACTTCCGCGGCGCCGGCACCGAAAACATCATCGTCGGCAACACCGTGCTGTACGGCGCGATCGAGGGCGAGGCGTACTTCAACGGCGTGGCGGGCGAGCGCTTCGCAGTGCGCAACTCGGGCGCGACCGCGGTCGTCGAAGGTACCGGCGACCACGGCTGCGAGTACATGACCCGAGGCACGGTGGTCGTGCTTGGCGCGACCGGCCGCAATTTCGCAGCCGGCATGTCGGGCGGAATCGCCTACGTGTTCGACGAGTTCGGCGACTTCGCGAAGAAGTGCAATACCGCGATGGTCGCACTCGAACCGGTACTGCCTTCCGCCGAGCAGCAGGAACGCATCGACGAGGCGATCTGGCACCTCGGAGAAACGGACGAGTTTCTGCTGCGCGATCTCGTCGAGCGGCACTTCCGGTACACGGGCAGCCTGCGTGCGCGGATGATCCTGGACAACTGGGCCGCCATGCGTTCCCGTTTCGTCAAGGTATTCCCGCACGAGTACAGGCGCGCGCTGAAGCAGCTCGCCGAGGCGCGGAAGAAGGCCGAGCCGCAGAAGCTCGCGGCATAGATTTCCAATTCGCCACGCAGACGCAGAGAGCACGGAGAAATAGACCCTTTCTCGGTGTTCTCGGTGTCTCGGCGGTAAAGCGTTCCTGACGACATGGGCAAAGTCACCGGATTCCTCGAATACGCGCGACTCGAAGAAGCCGCCGAAGCACCGCAGTCGCGCAAGCGGCACTGGCGCGAGTTCGTCGCGCACCTGACCGACGAACAGGCCGCGATCCAGGGCGCGCGCTGCATGGACTGCGGCATCCCGTTCTGCATGAACGGGTGCCCGGTCAACAACGTCATTCCCGATTTCAACGACCTGGTCTACCGGCAGGACTGGAAGACCGCGCTCGATGTCCTGCATTCCACCAACAATTTTCCCGAGTTCACCGGCCGCGTCTGCCCCGCTCCCTGCGAGGCGGCGTGCACGCTGAACATCAACAACGATCCGGTCGGCATCAAGTCGATCGAACACGCGATCATCGACAAGGGCTGGGCCGAGGGGTGGGTGACTGCGCAACCGCCGCGCTTCAAGACCGGCAAGCGCGTTGCGGTCGTCGGCAGCGGGCCGGCGGGGTTGGCTGCCGCGCAGCAGCTCGCGCGCGCCGGCCATGACGTCACCGTCTTCGAGAAGAACGACCGCATCGGCGGACTTCTGCGCTACGGCATCCCCGACTTCAAGCTCGAGAAGTCGCACGTCGACCGGCGGCTTGCGCAGATGCAGGCCGAAGGCGTCGCGTTTCGGCCCGGCGTATTCGTCGGCAAGGGTAAACTCGACGGCGGGGTGAACAATTGGGCCAAGCAGACGATCGCCCCGGACAGGCTGCTCGCCGACTACGACGCGGTCGTTCTGGCGGGCGGCGCGGAAGTCCCGCGCGACCTGCCGGTGCCGGGCCGCGAGCTGCGCGGCGTTCACTTCGCGATGGAATTCCTGCCGCAACAAAATAAGGTCGTCGCTGGCGACAAGATCGGAAGCCAGATCGTCGCCACGGGCAAGCACGTGGTCGTCATCGGAGGCGGAGACACGGGTTCCGACTGTGTCGGTACCAGCAACCGGCAAGGCGCGGCGAGCGTTACCCAGTTCGAACTGCTGCCGCAGCCGCCCGCGCAGGAGAACAAGGCGCTGACCTGGCCGTACTGGCCGATCAAGCTGCGTACGTCGAGTTCGCACGAAGAAGGCGTTCAACGCGACTGGGCGATCATGACCAAGCGCTTCAACGACGACGGCAAGGGCAACGTGAAATCGCTGACGGCCGTGCGCGTCGAATGGAACAAGGACCCCGTCACCGGCCAGATGAAAATGAACGAAGTGCCGGGCTCCGAGTTCGAGCTGCCTGCCGATCTCGTGCTGCTGGCGATGGGCTTCGTCGCGCCGGCGGCCTCGGTGCTCGACTCGTTCGGCGTGGAGCGCGACGCACGCGGCAATGCGCGCGCGACGACCGATGGCGCCGACTGCTACCGCACCAACGTGGACAAGGTCTTCGCCGCCGGCGACATGCGCCGCGGACAGAGTCTCGTCGTCTGGGCGATCCGCGAGGGCCGTCAGTGCGCGCGCGCGGTCGACGAGTACCTGATGGGCGCGTCGTCGCTGCCGCGCTGAGTTTCCGAATCCGGCGCCGAGTCACGGTCGACGCAACCCGAAGCGGCTCCGCGCGGGCGCCGGCTGGCGCGCTGCAAGCGCCGGTCGAAGTAGATCACTTCACGCATACGGCGCCGACCTCGTGAGGCATCTGGGCTAGGATCTGTCGACAGATGCCTCAGGTCCGCGTGATCCGCGCCACCGCCGGCGGGTCGCGCGAAGGCGGTTGCGTGAAAGCGCGGCGAAAGCGCCGCGCCCCCCATGGGGCCGACGGCGGGGATCACCCTGCGGGGCGGGCCGCCTTGGGCCGCATGGCGACGTTGCGGCTCGGGACCTTGGCTGCGGCCGATGGTCCCCTCGCCGCGCCTGGCCCCGCGACCCGATTCGACCCGCCGCAGACCCGATCCATAGGCCAACAGACCCTAGCGCTTGAGCCGCGCAGCCTGTTCCGCCGACGGCAACTGCGGCCGATCGCGCTCCTTGCTGACGAGGCACAGAAAGCCGAGCGCGCTGTCGGCCGCGGCGCGGAACTGGTGCCAGGTCATCGGATCGACCGTCACCAGATCGTGTTCCTGGATCGCGTGGACTTCGTCGCCGAGCTGCACCGTGCCGCGGCCGCGCAGGATCAGCACCGCGTGGGTGTGCGCGTGACGCTCGAGCGTCGAATATCCGCCGGGCGCGATCTCGAAGTAGCGCAACTCGCTTTCCTGATCGGCGGGTGCGAACAGCACCTGGCGCGTGATGTCGCGAAACGGCGCCGATCCTTCGTCCTTGTAGCGCAGCAGCTCGACGCCCTGCCAGCGGTAGTCGCCCGCGGGGTCCGGTTGGAAGCGTCGCACGCCGCTCATGCGTTCGCCGGCGTTTCGGTGCGCGCGACCGCCTCGACGAACTCGCGGCTGCGCTCGAGCAGGCGCTCGCGCGCGGCGAGCAGCGAACCGCCGACGAGCAGCATGCAGTCGTTGCCGTATTCGTGCTTCAGTTCCGGCACGCGCTCCACGCTCATCCCGCCGGCCGGCACCGGCAGCGCGGGCTTCAGGCCGCGCCAGGCGGCGCGACCGGCCCGCGCGATCGCCAAGCAAACGTCGCGCGGATAGGCGAAGCGGCCGCCGTGATTGGGGAAGATCACCGCGTCGGCGCCGAACAGTCTGAACAGCTTGCCGAGCAGCGCTTGCGGCGCGATGCGGCTTGCGCCGGCCAGCGCCGGGTGCGCGATGAACCCGAAGTCGGGGTGCTCGCGGCGCAGTCCCGCGAGCGTGGCCACGCCGCACACCATCGGCGCGATCAGCGCGACGCGAACACCGCGCGCGCGCGCGAGCTCGATCTGCCTGAGCATCTGCGTGCAGGTGCCGAACAGGCTCGGCGCGTACAGCGTGACCGTGCCGCTGCGCGCGGCGTTCGCCTCGTCGACCGCGGCCTGGCACGCGGCCACACGCTGCGCGAACGGTGCGCTCGCCTGGTCGGCCCAGCCGTGGTCGTCCTTGATCACGTCGATGCCTGCGGCGGCGAAGGTGCGGCATAAGGCGGAAAGCTGCGCCGTCGTCGAACCGATCGGCTTCAGCGCCGTGCAGGTCAGCGGCCGGCCGGTCGCGCCGACCAGCGCGCGTAGCCCCGCGCTGCCCAGTTTCGGTCCGCCGAAGTGGCGCGCGAGCGCCTCGGGCACGTCGACGTCGACCAGCTCCACGTCCGGGAGCAGCGAGCTGTTGCCGAACAGCATGTTCATCAACTGCCCCGGTTCGCTGCCTACGGTCTCGGCGGCCAAGGCGAGTTGCGCCAGGCTCGATCCGTCGGCGAGACGCTCGATCCGCTCGACGCGGGCGGCAACGCGCTCGAGCACGTCGGCGTCCAGCACGGCCTCGGCCGGCATTTCGATGCTCTGTTCGAGCGCCAGCACGCGCGCGCGTCGGGGTGCGTCTTCGGCGGCGACGTGCAGGCGGTAGACCGCGCGGATGTCGAGTCGATCCGTCATGCGCGCATTGTAAGTAAGCGCCGCTGCGCGCCGGCCGGTTGCGCGCGAGCGCCGGCCGGTCGGCGTGCGCGACGTCCGGGCGCGCCCGCGGCGTTACACTGAAAACGGCATGACGGGGTTCGTTCGATGAGAGCGTTCGATGTGCGACTCGCCGCGGCCGTGGTGCTGATCGCCGCGCCAGCCGCTTTTGCGCAAAGCGACGCCGAGTTAAAGCGACTGGACGAGCTCGATCGCAGGTGCGAAGCGGCGCGCGCCGCCAGGCTCGCGCCGATCCGCGCCGAGCTGATCGACAAGTGCGTCAAGGTCGACAAGCGCCCGCGCGAGGTCTGCGAAGCCGAATTCGCGAACTACGGCGACACCAAGCGAACCGCGCAAGGCAAGGCGGTGGCAGGCCTGTTCTACGACCTGCCCGAGTGCGTCGCCGCCTTCGAGGCGCGCAGCAAGTATCGCCGCTGAGCAGGCAGCGGCGCCCCTGGGGCGGCTTGTGCCCGCCGCGCGGATGCGCCGTCGCGCTGTGCGACAATCGGCCCGCCGCGCGCGGGTCGCCCCGCATCGCCCGGCGAGCCGTCGTTGTCGGTCCGACCAATAACCCCAAGCGTTGCGCGCCGTCATGCTGCGCGCGCAGTCGCGACAAGATGCCGTGTCCCAGGACGACTTCATCACCGTCGATCGCGTCACGTTCGGCTATGAACCGAGCCGGACGATCCTGAACGACGTGTCGGCGCGCTTTGCGCGCGGCAAGGTCACGGCGATCATGGGCGGCTCGGGCTGCGGCAAGACGACCCTGCTGCGGCTGATCGGCGGCGTTTACGCCGCCGACCGCGGCTCGATCATCTTCGACGGTGAGCGCGTCGACGCGCGCGACAAGAACCTGCTGTTCCGGCTGCGGCGCCGGCTCGGCATGCTGTTCCAGTTCGGCGCGCTGTTCACCGACCTCACGGTGTTCGAGAACGTCGCGTTCCCGCTGCGCGAGCACACCAACCTGCCGGAGTCGATGATCCGCGACATCGTGTTGATGAAACTGAACGCGGTCGGGCTACGCGGCGCAGCCCCCTTGCGCATTTCGGAGGTGTCCGGCGGCATGGCGCGGCGGATCGCGCTGGCGCGCGCGATCGCGCTCGACCCCGATCTGATCATGTACGACGAGCCGTTCGCCGGGCTCGATCCGATCAGCATGGGGGTCACGGCGAACCTGATCCGCAAGCTCAACGACGCCACCGGCGCCACGTCGCTGATCGTCTCACACGACGTGCAGGAGTGCTTCATGATCTGCGACTACGCGTACCTGCTGTCCTCGGCGGGACGCGTCGTCGCGCACGGAACGCCGCGCGAGTTGCAGGCATCCGACGATCCCGAGGTGCGCCAGTTCATCCGCGGCGAACCCGACGGGCCGGTGCGCTTCCACTATCCGGCCCGGCCTGTCGCCGAAGAGTTCGGGGTGCGCGTTTGAGTCCGCTCGATCTGCTCCAGGCGCTCGGCGCGCGCGCGCTGAAGGTTTTCCGCGCGCTCGGCCATCACGCTTTCTTTTTCGCCGAGCTGATGAGGCACCTGCCGCAGGCGCTGCGGCGGTTCTACCTGGTCGTCGTGCAGATCCACGCGATCGGCAATTATTCGCTGGTGATCATCGCCGCGTCGGGGCTGGCCGTGGGCTTCGTGCTCGGCCTGCAGGGCTACTACACGCTTTCCCGTTATGGCGCGGCCGAGTCGCTCGGCCTGCTGGTGGCGCTGTCGCTGGTGCGCGAGCTGGGGCCGGTGGTCACGGCGCTGCTGTTTGCCGGTCGCGCCGGCACTTCGCTGACCGCCGAGATCGGACTGATGAAGGCCGGCGAACAGCTCGCGGCGATGGAGATGATGGCGATCGACCCGAAGAGCCGCGTGCTCGCGCCGCGCTTCATCGGCGGCATCATCGCGATGCCGCTGCTCGCGGCGATGTTTTCCGCGGTCGGCATCTTCGGCGGTTACGTCGTCGGCGTGCTGCTGATCGGCATCGACGCGGGCCAGTTCTGGTCGCAGATGCAGGACGGCGTCGATGTCTTCGACGACGTCGGCAACGGCATCGTCAAGAGCTTCGTGTTTGGCGTGGCGTGCACCTTCGTCGCGCTGTACCAGGGGTACGAGACGCAGGCCACGCCGGAGGGCGTGGCGCAGGCGACCACGCGAACCGTGGTGATCTCGTCGCTTGCGGTGCTGTTGCTCGATTTCGTGTTGACTGCGGTGATGTTCTCGACGCCGCGGTAGAAGGGAATTCTCATGGGACGCAGGGGCATCGAGTCGCTGGTCGGCGTGTTCGTACTGCTGGGCTTCGTCGCGATCTTCTATCTTGCGCTGAAGGCGGCCAACCTCGCCTCTTTCAACACCGGCGAGACGTACACGCTGACGGCGCGGTTCGACAACATCGGCGGGCTGAAAGTGCGCGCGCCTGTACGAAGCGCCGGCGTCACGATCGGCCGCGTCGCTTCGATCACGCTCGACACACGCACCTACCAGGGACTGGTGACGCTCGAGATCCAGAAGAGCATCGAGTTTCCCGTCGACACGTCGGCCAAGATCCTGACCGCGGGTCTGCTCGGCGACCAGTACATCGGGCTCGAACCCGGCGGCGACGACAAGATGCTTGCGCCCGGCGACACGATCAAGATGACGCAGTCGGCGGTCGTGCTCGAGAACCTGATCGGGCAGTTCCTCTACAACCGCGCGGCCGAAGGGCCGGCGGAGAAGAAGTGAGCCGCGCGATGCGGGGTGTGCGGCATCTCGTGCGAGCGCTGGCCGCTGCCGCCGTCGCGTTGCTGGCGGGCGCGTGCGCGACGGTCCCGCCCGACGCCGGTCGCGATCCGGTCGACCCGCTCGAGCGGATGAACCGCCACGTGTTCGAATTCAACGACCGCGTCGACCGCGCGGTGCTCAAGCCGATCGCGCAAGGCTATGTGGCCGTCGTCCCCGGACCCGTGCGCGGTTGCGTGAGCAACTTTTTCGCCAACCTCGGCGACGTGAGCAATGCCGCGAACAACTTGCTGCAGGGTAAGCCGGTCGAGGCGGTGTCGGACATCTGCCGGATCGCGATCAACACGACGATCGGCGTGCTCGGGTGTTTCGACTTCGCCTCGAAAATGGGCTTGGAAAAGCACAACGAGGATTTCGGACAGACGCTCGGCCGCTGGGGGCTCGGATCGGGCGCCTACCTGGTTCTGCCCTTTCTCGGACCGAGTTCGGTGCGCGACGCGGTCGGCCGCGTGCCCGACGCGTACGTCGATCCGGCGAATGCGGGTGGCGACAGCGTACGCGCGCGCAACGCGCTGTTCGCGCTCGAGACGATCGACCTGCGCGCGCGCCTGCTCGACGCGGGGCGTCTGTTCGAGGCCGCCGCGATCGACAAGTACCGGTTCACGCGCGACGCGTATCTGCAACGGCGACGTAACCTCGTCTACGACGGCAATCCGCCGCGCGACAAGGATGAGGAAGACGACGAGGCGCCGGCGCAGACACGCCCCGTCGAACGGACTGCGCCGACCGATGCGGACAAACCCCGCACCGCACCGGGCAAGGACGATCAACCCGGCATCGCGCCTGCGCGTTAGTACGGGAACGCCGCAAGGCAGGCCCGGGTCCTAGAATCGCCGCTTCCGACATTGCCGTCCACCATGGGTAAACCTACTGTGCTCCGCCGTCTTCTCGTCACCCTCGTCGCGGCGATCGCGACTGCGGGCGCCGCCTTCGCGCAAGGCGCTGCGGCCACCAACGTCGCGCCGTCGGCGTCGCTAGCGCCCGACGCGCTGATTCTCGCGCTGTCGAACGAGGTCCTGGACGCGATCAAGAAGGACAAGTCGCTGCTGTCCGGCGACGTGGCCAGGCTCAACGCGCTCGTCGACGAGAAGATCCTTCCGTACGTGAACTTCGAGAAGATGACGCAGCTCGCCGTCGGCCGCGGCTGGCGCCAAGCGACGCCCGAGCAGCGCCAGGCGCTGATCCGCGAGTTCCGCACGCTGCTGGTGCGGACCTACAGCGGCGCGGTCTCGGCCGTCAACGACTATCGCGTGCAGTTGCGACCGTTTCGCGCGGCACCGAACGACACCGACGTGATTGTGCGCACCGTCGTCGTGCGGTCGCGCGGAGAGCCGATCCAGCTCGACTACCGCCTCGAAAAGAACGCTGCCGGCTGGAAGATCTACGACGTCAACGTGGCCGGCGTATGGCTGGTCGAGAACTACAAGAGTTCGTTCGCCGCTGAAATCAACGCCGGCGGCGTCGACGGATTGATCAAGACGCTGACGGAACGCAACCGCCAGCTCGCCGCGGCCGACAAGAAAGCATCGTGAAAATCGACGCCGGCTCGATCAGCAACGAAAACGCGGCGGCGCTGCTCGCCGCGGGCATCGACGCGATCCGAGCGGGCGACGCCGAATTCGACCTGTCTGCGGTGCGGCAGGTCGACTCGTCCGCGGTGGCGCTGCTGCTGGCCTGGCAGCGCGAGGCGCAGGCGCGCGGCGCGCGGCTTACGCTGTCCGGGCTGCCGGCGGCGCTCGGCAGCCTCGCCACGCTGTACGGTGTGGACGAACTGATCCCGGCGTTCCGTCAGGCCGCCGGATAGGCGATCCGCGCCGGTAAAATCACGCCACTGGCCGCGGCGGGCGATGTCCGACGCGGCCGTCGCGTCTATTAACCATGTCCGTCGCCGCCATCGAAGTCGTCGATCTGGTCAAGCGCTACACGTCGCGTGCGGCGGCGGTGACTGCGCTCGACGGCGTCAGCCTGCGCATCGAGCAGGGCGAGTTCTTCGGGCTGCTCGGTCCCAACGGCGCTGGAAAGACGACGCTGATCTCGATCATCGCCGGCCTGGCGCGCGCCAGCGGCGGCCGCGCGACCGTGCTCGGATACGACGTCGTTTCGGCGTACCGCGCGGCACGCCTGCAGCTCGGCGTGGTGCCGCAGGAGCTCGTGTTCGACCCGTTCTTTTCGGTGCGCGAGACGCTACGGATCCAGTCGGGCTACTTCGGCATCCGCGACAACGACGCGTGGATCGACGAAGTGATGGCAGCGCTCGATCTGTCGAACAAGGCCGACGCGAACATGCGCACGCTGTCGGGCGGCATGAAGCGCCGGGTGCTCGTCGCACAGGCGCTCGTGCACCGCCCGCCGGTGATCATCCTGGACGAGCCGACCGCGGGTGTCGATGTCGAGCTGCGGCAGACGCTGTGGGCGTTCGTCAGGCGCTTGAACCGCGAAGGCCATACGATCGTGCTGACCACGCACTACCTGGAGGAGGCGCAGGCGCTGTGCGGGCGGATCGCCATGCTGAAGGCCGGCCGCCTGATCGCGCTGGACGAGACTCGCAACCTTCTGCAGCGTCTGTCCGGACTGCGGCTCGCATTGCGTTTCCGCGGCGCACTTCCGGCAGCACTCGACGCCGCGGTGATCGAACGCGCCGACGGCTACGCGGTGCTGCGGCTGGCGCGCGTCGACGAGGTCGAGGCGACGTTGGCCGCGCTGCGCCATCAGGGTGTCGTGCTGGAGGACCTCGAAGTCGGTCACGCCGACCTCGAGGACGTGTTTCTGCAATTGATGGCCGAAGACCGGCCGCGGATTGCGGCATGAGCAGCGCGGACGTCCGCGGCGGCGCAGCGCCGGGCCGGCTGCCGAAGCCGCGCGCCGCCTCCGCGGTCGGCTTTCGCACGCTGCTGTACAAGGAGGTCCTGCGTTTCTGGAAGGTGAGCTTTCAGACGGTCGCCGCGCCGGTGCTGACGGGCGTGCTTTATCTGCTGGTCTTCGGTCACGTGCTGGAAGCGCATGTCGAGGCGTTCCCCGGCGTGAGCTACACCGCCTTCCTGATCCCGGGGTTGGTCATGATGAGCGTGTTGCAGAACGCCTTCGCCAACAGCTCGTCGTCGCTGATCCAGAGCAAGATCACCGGCAATCTCGTGTTCGTGCTGCTGGCGCCGCTCGCCAACGGCGAGTTCTTCGCCGCGTACGTGATCGCGGCGGTCGTTCGAGGGCTGGTCGTCGGGCTCGGCGTCTTCGCGGTCACCGTGTGGTTCGCGCCGCCTGCGCTGGCCGCGCCGCTGTGGGCGCTTGCCTTCGCGCTTGCCGGCGCCACGCTGCTCGGCGTGCTCGGGCTGATCGCGGGCATCGTGTCGGACAAGTTCGACCAGCTCGCGGCATTCCAGAATTTCATCATCATGCCGGCGACGTTCCTGTCCGGCGTGTTCTACTCGGTGCACGGATTGCCGCCATTCTGGCAGATGGTGTCGCACTTCAATCCGTTCTTCTACATGGTCGACGGCTTTCGCTACGGCTTCTTCGCGCAGTCCGACGTCTCGCCGTGGGTGAGCCTCGGCGTCGTCGCGGTCGCGCTTGGCGCATCGTCGGCGGTCGCGCTGCGTATGCTCGCGCGCGGTTACAAGATCAGGCACTGAACATGCTCCCGACCCCGGAAGACATCCGCGACCACATCGCGCAGGCGCTGCCGTGCGACGTTCTCGAAGTGCGCGGCGACGGGCACCACTTCGAGGCGCTGATCGTCAGCGCGGCCTTCGAGGGCAAGACGCGCGTGCAACGGCACCAGCTCGTCTATGCCGCGCTCGGCGACCGCATGCGCGAAGACATCCACGCGCTGTCGATGAAAACGCTCGCGCCAAGCGAATACAAGGGCTGACGCGATGCGCGCTTCACGCTTCCTTCATCTGCGCTTCGCCGAAGCTTCGGTCGCGGCGGCCACACTTCCTCCTTGCGGCCCGCGTAGTGCGCGCGCGTTCCGGAGGAGGTCATGCCCGATTCGCTTCGCTTCACCGAACGCGTCCGCTTCCGCCGGCCGGCCGCCCCGGCAGCCGCTGATCTTCCGATGGACAAGCTGAGAATCGAGGGCGGCGTGCCGCTGCGCGGCGAGGTGTCGGTCGCCGGAGCGAAGAACGCCGCGCTGCCGATCCTCGCCGCCGCGCTGCTGACCGACGGCGAGCTGCACGTTTCGAACGTTCCGCAACTCGCCGACATCGCGACGCTGGCCCGGCTGCTGCGCGGCATGGGCGTTTCGGTCGAACGCAGCGGCGCCGACGTGACGGTGCGCGCCGACACGGTGACCTCGACCGAAGCGCCTTACGAGCTGGTGAAGACGATGCGTGCGTCGATCCTCGTGCTGGGACCGCTCGTCGCCCGGTTTGGCCGCGCGCGCGTGTCGCTGCCTGGCGGCTGCGCGATCGGCGCTCGGCCGGTCGACCAGCACATCAAGGGGCTCGAGCTGCTCGGCGCGTCGATTCGCATCGAGCACGGTTACATCGTCGCCGAAGCGTCGCGGCTGAAGGGTGCGCGCATCGTCACCGACATGGTGACCGTCACCGGCACCGAAAACCTGATGATGGCCGCCACCCTGGCGTCGGGCGAAACGGTGATCGAAAACGCCGCGCGCGAGCCCGAGATCGTCGATCTGGCCAACTGCCTCACCGCGATGGGCGCCCGCATCAACGGCGCCGGCACCGATCGCATCGTGATCGAAGGCGTGCCGCGGCTGGGCGGCGCGCGCCATCGCGTGATGCCGGACCGCATCGAGACGGGCACCTTCCTCGTCGCGGCGGCGGCCACCGGCACGTTCGGCGCGGCGGACGTTTTGCTGCGCGACGCCGCGCCGCATACGCTCGACGCCGTGCTCGACAAGCTGCGCGAAGCGGGCGCCGTGCTCGACGCGCGCGACGACACGGTGCGCGTGCGGATGAACCGGCGGCCGCGCGCGGTCAGTCTGCGCACCGCGCCGTACCCGGCGTTTCCGACCGACATGCAGGCGCAGTTCATGGCGCTCGACGCGATCGCCGAAGGCGTGGGCCGCATCACCGAGACGATCTTCGAGAATCGCTTCATGCACGTGCTCGAGCTGCAGCGGCTCGGCGCGCACGTCGCGATCGAAGGCAACACCGCCGTCGTTCAGGGCGTACCCGAGCTTTCCGGCGCGCGCGTGATGGCGACCGACCTGCGCGCCTCGGCGAGCCTCGTGATCGCCGGGCTCGTCGCGAGCGGCGAGACGATCGTCGATCGCGTCTACCATCTCGACCGCGGCTACGACCGCATGGAAACGCGCTTGGCCGCGCTGGGCGCGCGGATCGAGCGGGTGAAATGATTCTGTTCACCACAGAGACACGGAGAACAGGCAGAAGTGAAATCGATCGCGTTCTTCTCGGTGGTCTCGGTGTCTCGGTGTTGAACTTCCGCGTATCGACGATACGATGATCACGCTCGCACTGTCGAAAGGCCGCATCTTCGAGGAAGCCGCGCCGCTGCTCGCGCGCGCTGGGATCGCGCCGCTCGAGGATCCCGAGACCTCGCGCAAACTGATCATCGGCACGTCGGACCCGAACCTGCGGATCGTCGTCGTGCGCGCTTCCGACGTGCCGACCTACGTGCAGTACGGCGCGGCCGAACTCGGCGTGGCAGGCAAGGACGTGCTGATGGAGCACGGCGGGCAGGGGCTGTACGTGCCGGTCGACCTGCGCATTGCGCGCTGCCGGTTGTGCGTGGCCGTGCCTGTCGGGTTCGACTATGCGGCGGCCGTGCGGCGCGGCGCGCGGCTGCGGGTGGCGACGAAGTACGTGCAGACCGCGCGCGAACACTTCGCGGCGAAAGGCGTGCACGTCGATCTGATCAAACTGTACGGTTCGATGGAGCTGGCGCCGCTGGCGGGGCTCGCGGACGCGATCGTCGATCTGGTGTCCAGCGGCGGCACGCTGCGCGCGAACAACCTGGTCGAGGTCGAGGAGATCGCGGCGATCTCGTCGCGGCTGATCGTCAACGTCGCCGCGCTGAAGACCCGGCGCGCCGAGGTCGAGCCGCTGATCGAGAAACTGGAAGCGGTGGCGCGCCAATGACAGTCAGGATGCTCGACACGCGCGACGCGGATTTCGATGCGGCGTTCGCGCAACTGGTCGCGGTCGACACCGCCGGCGATCGCCAGATCGAGCGCGCCGCCTGCGCGATCGTCGACGACGTGAAAGCGCACGGCGACGCCGCCGTGCTCGAGTACACGCGCCGCTTCGACCGCGTCGACGCGCCGTCGGTGGCCGCGCTCGAAATCGGCGCGGGCGAGATGCGCGGCGCTCTGGAGGCGCTTGCGCTCGAAGACCGCGCCGCGCTCGAAGCGGCCGCGCGACGGATCCAGGTCTTCCACGAGAAACAGCGCGGCGAGAGCTGGGAGATCGTCGAGGAAGACGGTACAGCGCTGGGCCAGCGCGTCACACCGCTCGACCGCGTCGGGCTGTACGTGCCCGGCGGCAGGGCCGCGTATCCGTCGTCGGTGCTGATGAACGCGATCCCCGCGCGGGTTGCCGGCGTGCGCGAGATCGTGATGGTCGTGCCGACGCCCGGCGGCGAAAAGAACCCGCTCGTGCTCGCCGCGGCGAGCCTCGCGGGCGTCACGCGTGCGTTCGCGATCGGCGGCGCGCAGGCGGTCGCAGCGCTCGCCTACGGAACGGCGACGGTGCCCGCGGTCGACAAGATCGTCGGTCCCGGCAATGCGTACGTCGCTGCGGCCAAGCGGCGCGTGTTCGGCGTGGTCGGCATCGACATGATCGCGGGGCCGAGCGAGATCCTGATCGTCTGCGACGGCAAGACCGATCCGGACTGGATCGCGATGGACCTGTTCTCGCAGGCCGAGCACGACGAACTCGCGCAGGCGATTCTGCTGACGCCGGACGGCGGCTTCATCGAGGCGGTTGCCGCTTCGATCACCCGGCTGCTGCCGGCCCAGCCCCGCCGCACGATCATCGAGGCATCGCTCGCCAGGCGCGGCGCGCTGATACGGACTCGCGATCTGGACGAGGCCTGCGCGATCGCCAACCGGATCGCGCCCGAGCACCTGGAGATCTCCACCGAAGAGCCCCAGCGTTGGGCGGAGAAGATCCGCCACGCCGGCGCGATCTTCCTCGGCCGCTATTCGAGCGAGGCGCTTGGCGACTACTGCGCTGGCCCGAATCACGTGCTGCCGACCGCGCGCACCGCGCGCTTTTCTTCGCCGCTCGGCGTCTACGACTTCCAGAAGCGAACGAGCCTGATCCACGTGTCGCGCGCCGGCGCACAGACGCTCGGCCGCATCGCCGAGCGGCTGGCCACCGGCGAACAGCTTCCCGCGCACGCGCAAAGCGCCGCCTACCGCATCGAAAAATAATGGGGTCAGACACCAATTTCCGGGCAAGGCCCGACCTGTCGATCCTGCGCGACGACGTACGTGCGACGAGCGCCTACCACGTTATGCCGGCCGACGGGCTCGTCAAGCTCGACGCGATGGAGAACCCGTACGGTTTGCCCGAGACGCTCGCGCGCGCGCTCGGCGAGCGTCTGGCGCGGGTGGCGCTGAACCGCTATCCGCCGTCGGATCCGACCGCGCTGAAAGCCAAGCTCGCACGTGCGATCGAACTGCCTGCCGGAATGGCGTTGATGCTGGGCAACGGTTCGGACGAATTGATCCACCTCGTGATCCAGGGTTGCGCGAAGCCGGGTGCGGTCGTCGTGTCGCCGTGGCCTTCGTTCGTGATGTACGAGATGAGCGCGAAGTTCGACGGCTGCCGCTTCGTCGGCGTGCCGCTGCGCGCAGACTTTTCGCTGGACCGCGACGCGACGCTCGCCGCGATCGCGCGCGAGCGCCCCGCTGTCATCTTCATCGCCTGGCCGAACAACCCGACCGGCAACCTGTTCGATCGCGCGACGGTTACGGAGATTCTCGACGCCGCGCCCGGGCTCGTCGTCCTCGACGAGGCGTACCTGCCGTTCGCATGCGACACCTGGCTGCCGCAGCTGGCTGCGCGGCCGAATCTGCTCGTGTTGCGCACGCTGTCGAAGCTGGGGCTCGCGGGCATCCGCCTCGGCTACCTGTGCGCCGATGCCGCGTGGATCGAGCAGTTCGACAAGCTGCGCCCGCCTTACAACGTCAACGTGCTGACGCTCGCGACCGCCGATCTGCTGCTCGACCATCTCGACGTGCTCGATGCGCAGGCGGCCGACATCCGCGCCGAACGCGCGCGACTGCTCGCCGCGCTGCGCGCGCTGCCGGGCGTCACCGCGTTCGACTCGGCTGCCAACTTCATCCTGTTCCGTGTCGCCGATCCCGACGCCGTGTTTGCAGGACTGAAGGCGCGCGGCATACTGATCAAGAACGTCGCCCGCATGCACCCGCTGCTCGCTGGCTGCCTGCGGACGACGGTCGGAACGCGGCAGGAAAACGACGCGTTCCTCGACGCACTGAAGGCGAGCCTTTGAACGACCATGACGCCTCGTACCGCTGAGATCGTCCGCAACACCGCCGAAACGCAGATCCGCGTCGTCGTCGATCTGGATGGCAGCGGCAAGTCGCAGCTCGCCACCGGAATCGGCTTCTTCGATCACATGCTCGACCAGATCGCCCGGCACGCGGCGTTCGACCTGACGATCGAAGCGAAGGGCGACCTGCACATCGACGCGCACCACACCGTCGAGGATGTCGGCATCGCGCTCGGGCAGGCGGTGGCGCGCGCGGCCAGCGACAAGCGCGGGATCCGCCGCTACGGCCACGCGTACGTGCCGCTCGATGAGGCGCTGTCGCGCGTCGTCGTCGACTTCTCCGGCCGTCCCGGGCTCGAGTGGCACGTGCCTTTCACGCGCGCGATGATCGGCGAGTTCGACGTCGACCTCGCGCACGAGTTCTTCCAGGGCTTCGTCAATCACGCGCAGGTCACCGTGCATGTCGACAACCTGCGCGGCGTCAATGCGCACCACCAGTGCGAAACGGTGTTCAAGGCCTTTGCACGTGCGCTGCGCATGGCGCTCGAACCCGATCCGCGTGCGGCAGGTACGGTGCCGAGCACGAAAGGCACGCTGTAGCGCCTCGATGATCGCCGTCGTCGATTACGGCATGGGGAACCTGCGCTCGGTCGCGAAGGCGCTCGAGCACGTCGCGCCGCGCGAGACCGTGCGGGTGACCGCGAGCGCGGCCGAGATCGATGCCGCCGACCGCGTCGTGCTGCCCGGCCAGGGGGCGATGCCCGACTGCATGCGGCAGCTGCGGGACGCGGGGCTCGAGGAGGCCGTGCGCCGCGCCGCGGCCCGCAAGCCGCTGTTCGCGGTCTGCATCGGCGAACAGATGCTGTTCGACTGGTCCGAGGAGGCGCGCTGCGCGGGCGAACGCACGGCGGGGCTGGGTCTTTTCGACGGCACGGTCGTGCGCTTCCGCGACGAGGACCTGCGGCAGCCGGACGGCGCACGACTGAAGGTGCCGCACATGGGCTGGAACCGTGTCGTGCAGACGCGCGAACACCCGCTGTGGCGCGGCATCGACGACGGAAGCTGGTTCTACTTCGTGCACAGCTTCTACGTCGTGCCGGCCGATGCCGCGCTGACCGTCGGGGAGTCCACGTATGGCCGCGCCTTTACCTGCGCTGTGGCGCGGGATAATATTTTCGCGACTCAGTTTCACCCCGAGAAAAGCGCCGCCGCCGGACTCAGGCTCTACGAAAACTTCACGCGCTGGACGCCCTGACCCATTCGCGTCCGCGGCCGCCTCGCCGAACCCCGATCCGCTTGCCGATTCCGGCCTTTCCCTCGACCACGGTCCGACCTGCCGCGCAGCGACCACGCGATGCTGCTGATCCCCGCGATTGATCTGAAGGACGGGCGCTGCGTGCGTCTGCGCCAGGGCAACATGAACGACGCGACGGTCTTCTCAGAGGATCCGGTCGCGATGGCGCGACACTGGGTCGAGCTCGGCGCGCGCCGGTTGCACATCGTCGATCTGAACGGCGCGCGCTCGGGCAAGCCGGTCAACGAGCCGGTCATCAAGAAGATCGTGGCTGCGGTCGGCGACGAGGTCCCGGTCCAGCTCGGCGGCGGCCTGCGCGACCTGGATACGATCGAACGCTACATCGACGACGGCGTGCGCTTCGTCGTCATCGGCACGGCGGCGGTCAAGAACCCGGGATTCCTGCACGACGCCTGCACCGCGTTCGGCGGGCACGTGATCGTCGCGCTCGACGCCAAGGGCGGCAAGGTCGCCACCGACGGCTGGAGCAAGTTGACCGGGCATGACGTCGTCGACCTCGCGCGCAAGTTCGAGGACTACGGCGTCGACGCCATCCTGTATACCGACATCGGCCGCGACGGCATGCTGGCCGGCGTGAACATCGAGGCGACGGTCGAGCTCGCGCGCGCGGTCAAGATCCCGGTGATCGCCAGCGGCGGAATCAAGGACCTCGCCGACATCGAGCGGCTGTGCGCGGTCGAGGACGAGGGCATCGAGGCAGTGATCCTCGGCCGCTCGCTGTACGAAGGCACGCTCGACTTCAAACAGGCACAGGCGCGCGCCGACGCGCTCGCCGCGCAGCGCTGATCCGGCCCCGCCGCCAACGGAGCGCTTCTACCGTTGCGCCGCGTCCGCGCGTTCGGCGCAGCGACGATAGTCATCGAACGCTCCGTAAGCCGCCGGCGCTGCGCGCGGCGCGCCGCACAGATCGGTCACCGGCTCGACTGCGGCCGCGCGGCGCGGCGGCGTGCCAGCCCAGCGCAGGTCGAGTTCGTCCGCGTCCGCGAACAGCCGCCGCACCGAATGCAGCCCGACGAGCGACGCCGCGATCCACTGCGTGCGGTTGTCGGCGGCATCGACCGTCGCGCCGTCGCGCACGCGCAGTGCGCCGTCGATCAGGTTGCCCGCCGCGTGCGCGGCGCTCTCCGGATAGCGGACGACCACACCGGCGGTGTCGAGCACGGTGTTGTGCAGCAGCGCGGATCGCGCCGCGCGGTTCAGGTAGATCCCGACGTCGGAGCACGACGCGATCAGATTGTTCGCGATGACGCCGTCGTCGTGTTCGACGACGCAGCGCCGGTCGCGGCACGCTTTGGGGTCCGAACCCCCACCGCCGAACGAAAGCCCGATCCGCCTGCCGGGCGCGCCGCGCAAGCGGTGCTCGCACAGCACGACGTTGCCGACAAAACGGTTGGCGCTGCCACCGCCCTTGGCGAAGGCCCCGTAGCTGGTACGGTCGCCGCCGGCCTTGACGAAGTCGGCGATCAGGTTGCCCTCGATCGTCCAGCCGCTGGCGGCGACCAGGTCGATCGGCGTCACCGGCGCGTCGGTCGCGCGCGGCGCGCGGTTGACCAGCGTGTTGAAGGCGACGCGCCCGCTGTCGGGGAAGCGGCCGCCGGCACCGTTGATCTTCACGTGTGAATGGAAGTCGCGCACGACGTTGTTGCGAATCTCGACGTGATGCGCCGCGCCGACTACGTGGAACGCGTGCTCGCAGCCGTCGTGCGCCGAGCAGACGCCGCGGATCTCGAGGTTCTCGAAGATCCAGTGGGGCGCGCTCACGTGGAAGCCTTCGAGCAATTCGAACTCGAGCGCGACCTGACCCAGCCGTTCGGCGCGAACGAAGATCGGCGCGTCGGCGCGACCTGCGCGCGCCAGATCGAGCGCGTGGCCGCTGAAGCGGTAAGTTCCCGGCGCAAACGTGATCGTGTCGCCGGCTTCGGCGCGCTCGAAGGCGGCGAGCGCATCGGAGGCGGTGACGACGAGCACGGCGCGGCGGCGGCCGGGCGGCACCGCCGGCACGGGCGCTTCGGCGCGCGCGCCGGCCCACGGCGGATACTCGGCGCGGGGCAGCAGTTCGCCGCGATCGGCTCGCATCAACCAGCGACTCGCCCGCGCCGCCGCGCGCTCGATCAGCGCGTTGTGGCCACTGGCGCGCGCATCGATCCACGCTGCCAGCAGGCGCGGTGCGACGCCCAGCGTCTCGATCGACACGGCGGCCGCGGCGAGCGCCGCGCCGAGCGCGACGAGCGCGGGCCAGCGTCGCCGCCGCGCGCGCGGCGCCGCGCCGCGCATGCGACTTGGCGCAGGACCGGGCTGCACTATGCTTCGCTCCGTTCGGGAATCGCCTCAATGCTTGCCAAGCGCATTATTCCCTGCCTGGACGTGACCGCCGGCCGCGTGGTCAAGGGCGTGAACTTCGTCGAACTGCGCGACGCCGGCGATCCGGTCGAGATCGCGCGCCGCTACGACGGCGAAGGCGCCGACGAACTGGCCTTTCTCGACATCACCGCCAGTTCGGACGCGCGCGACATCATCCTGCACGTGATCGAGGCGGTCGCCGACCAGGTGTTCATCCCGCTGACCGTGGGCGGCGGCGTGCGCCGCGTCGAAGACGTGCGCCGGTTGCTCAACGCCGGTGCGGACAAGATCTCGATCAACACCGCCGCCGTGGGCAACCCGCAGCTCGTCGCCGATGCGAGCGCGCGCTTCGGCTCGCAGTGCATCGTCGTCGCGATCGACGCGCGCCGGCGCGCGCCGGACGATCCTTCGGCGGGCTGGGAGGTCTACACGCACGGCGGCCGCATGCCGACCGGGCTCGATGCGGTGCAATGGGCGCGCCGCGTGGCCGCGCTCGGCGCAGGCGAAATCCTGCTCACCAGCATGGACCGCGACGGAACGCGCGCAGGCTTCGATCTGGCGCTGACGCGCGCGGTGGCCGATGCGGTACCCGTGCCGGTGATCGCCTCCGGCGGCGTGGGCAACCTGCAGCATCTGGCCGACGGGATCGTGCTCGGGCGCGCCGACGCGGTGCTCGCGGCGTCGATCTTCCATTACGGCGAGTACACGGTGCGGCAGGCCAAGCAGTTCATGGCTGCGCAGGGCATCACGATGCGGCTCGACTGACATGGACTGGCTCGACGAAATCGCCTTCGACGAACGCGGACTCGTTCCCGTGATCGCGCAGGACGCGACCACCCAGCGCGTGCTGATGGTCGCATGGGCCAACCGCGACGCGATCGCGGAAACCGCAGCGACCGGGCAGGCGGTGTATTACTCGCGCTCACGCGGCAGGCTGTGGCGCAAGGGCGAGGAGTCGGGCCATCGGCAGACGGTGCGCGAGATTCGGCTCGACTGCGACGGCGACGTCGTGCTGTACGCGGTCGAGCAGGCCGGCGGCATCGCGTGCCATACGGGGCGCGCAAGCTGCTTTTTCCGGCGGCTCGACGGCAAGGCATGGGCGATCGTCGATCCGGTGCTAGCGGACCCCGAAGTGATCTACCGAAAATGAACGACGTTCTGAAGCGGCTGGCGGACGTCATCGAATCGCGCAAGGGCGGGGATCCGCAGACCTCGTACGTCGCGCGGCTGCTGGCGAAAGCGCCGGACGCGATCCTGAAGAAGATCGGCGAAGAGGCGACCGAAACCGTGATGGCCGCCAAGGACGGGGCGCGCGAGCGCATCGTCGCCGAGACCGCCGACCTGTGGTTCCACTGCCTGGTGATGCTCGCGCATTACGGGCTGCGTCCCGAGGACGTGCTCGCCGAGCTCGAAAAGCGCGCCGGCACCTCCGGCATCGAAGAAAAGGCGCTGCGCAAGCTGCGCGAGCGCGAGTGAGCGGAGCGCGCTCGAGGATTCAGCGCTGATTGAGCATGACGAATCTTTGTGACACGACAGACCTGCTGGCGCTCGCATCCGTCGCCGTCTGTCATTCCGAGCCGCAACGCCACGATTGTCATTCCGAGCCGCAGGCGAGGAATCTCGGCACCGCGTGGCGCGGAGATCCCTCGCGTTCGCTCGGGATGACAAGCCAGCGCCATTCCCCCCAGCCTGGCTTCGTCATTCCGAGCCGCAACGCCCCCAGTGTCATTCCGAGCCGCAACCCCCAATTGTCATTCCGAGCCGCAGGCGAGGAATCTCCATCGCTCGCAACGCCGAGATCCCTCGCGTTCGCTCGGGATGACGATGGGGAGTCATTCCAAGCCCAAGGCGAGGAATCTGCGCTGCGCGCAACGCCGGGATCCCTCGCGTTGCTCGGGATGACGGAGCCGGTGTCCACACGGGCGACGCGAACTTGCGGGGTTGCGGTGTCACGAGCTTGCGTAAGTCTCAATCGGATTCAGGACTTAGGACTCAGGATTCAGGATTCAGGATTCAGCAGATTCCATCCGGTCGCGGTCGCCCCGCTTGGTGCGGCCGACGGCCGACCGCCGACGACTCACTACCGACGCCCATGACCGACCCCCACTGCATCTTCTGCCGCATCGTGCGTGGCGAACTGCCGACCAAGCGGATCTACGAGGACGACGAGATCCTGGTCTTTCCAGACATCAACCCGGCTGCGCCGGTGCACCTGCTGATGGTGCCCAAGACCCACGTCGAAACGCTCGCTGCGGCCGGCGCCGAACAGGGGCCGCTGTTGGGTAAAATGCTGCTGCTTGCGCCCCGGCTGGCACGAGAACAAGGTGCCACGAACGGTTTCCGTATCGTGATCAATAACGGCCCGGACGGTGGACAAGAGGTCTATCACCTGCATGTCCATGTGCTGGGCGGCCCCCGCCCGTGGAAGCGGCTGTAGGTCCGACCGTAAAGTCCGTCATCGTTCAGGAGTTCATCATGGGTTCGTTTTCGATCTGGCACTGGCTGATCGTCCTGCTGGTCATCATCCTCGTGTTCGGCACCGGCAAGCTGAGGAATCTCGGCAAGGATCTCGGCGGCGCGATCAAGGGCTTCAAGGAAGGCATGAAAGAAGGCGGCGAGTCGGTCGACGCCGCCGCCGCCAAGAAGGTCGAGGAGTCCAAGCAGGTCTCCGGGTCGACGATCGACGTGCAGGCCAAAGAGAAGTCCTGACCGGCCGCGCCGTGCGCTCTGGCGCCGGCGGCGATCGCCCGCCGGCGCCGCGGCCCGATGCCGCGGGCGCGGCGGCTGAGGCAATCCGATGTTCGACTTCAGTTTCGGCGAGCTGGCGCTCATCGGCGCCGTGGCACTCGTGGTGCTCGGTCCCGAGCGCCTGCCCAAGGTCGCCCGCACGGCCGGCGAGTGGCTCGGCAAGGCGCAGCGCTACGTCAGCCAGGTCAAGGCCGACATCAACCGCGAGATGGAGCTGGCGGAGCTGAAAAGGCTGCAGGAGGAGGCGCGCGCCGCGGCGCAGTCGGTGCAGTCGGCGGTGCAGAGCTTCGAATCCGACCTGCAAAAGGCCGCCGCCGAAGTGGGTTCTGCGGCAAGCCCGCCCGGCGAGATCGCCGCCGCGGCCACGTCCAGCAGCGACTACAGTTGGGAGGACGCCGGTGAGTCGTGGCGCTCGCAGCGCTTCGAGCGGCGCTACAAGCCCGGTCCGTCGATCGACGAACTGGCCGAAGAGATCGCCCGCCTGAAGCGCCAGCTTGCGATGCCCGACGCCTACGCGGCATCGCGACGCAAATACGCGCCACGGGCGCGCGTGAACCGGCCCAGGATCCGCAGGTGAGTTCGCCCACACCCGAACCCGAGCAGGAACAAAGCTTCCTGTCGCATCTGATCGAGCTGAGACAGCGGATCGTTCGCGCGGCGCTGTCGGTGCTGATCGTCTTTGTCGCGCTGACGCCGTTCATGCGCGAGATCTTCGATCTGCTTTCGCAGCCGCTGCTGGTCGCGCTGCCGGCGGGCACCAAGCTGCTGGCCACCGGTGTCGTCACGCCGTTCATGGTGCCGCTGAAGGTCACGCTGTTCGTCGCCTTCCTGATCGCGCTGCCTTACCTCCTGTACCAGGCGTGGGCGTTCGTCGCGCCGGGGCTGTACCAGCACGAAAAGAGGCTCGCCGGGCCGATGATCTTTTCGGCGGTGCTGATGTTCTTCCTCGGCATGGCGTACTGCTACTTCGTCGTCTTCGGTTTCGTCTTCAAGTTCATCGCGGGCTTCGCGCCGACCACCGTCAACGTCGCGCCGGACATCGAGGCGTATTTCGGCTTCGTGCTCGGCATGTTCCTCGCGTTCGGACTGACCTTCGAGGTGCCGATCGTGGTCGTGTTGCTGGCGCGCTTCGGTATCGCCGACGCCGAGCAGCTCAAGGTCGCGCGCCCCTACGTGATCGTCGGCGCCTTCATCGTCGCCGCGATCTTCACGCCGCCCGACGTGCTGTCGCAGCTTCTGCTGGCGATCCCGCTTTGCCTGCTGTACGAGCTGGGCATCTTCCTCGCGCGCTTCGTCGGCAAGCGCAAACCGGACGAGACGCCGGTCGCCGGCGACGCTTCCTGACCGCGACCCGCGATGGCGCATACTGCGCGCATGCGCACCCCATACGGTCGACTGCTCGCGGCGCTGCTCGCGCTGCTGCTCGCCGCGCATGTCGCCGCGGCGCCGGACCGGCTGCAACCTGCGCCCGACGACGACGCCGATCTCGCCGACGGCTGGGCCGCGTATCAGGCGATGGATTACGCGAAGGCGCTCGCGGTGTATCGCAGGGCGGCCGAACGCGGCGCGCGCGTTGCGCAGTTCAACCTCGCGGTGATGCTGATCACCGGCGAAGGCGCGCCCGCGGACCCGCAACAGGGCATCGCGTGGTTGCACAAGTCGGCCGGCAACGGGCTGGCGCGCGCGCAGTATTCGCTCGGCGTGTTCTACGAGCGCGGCGAACACGTGCCGCGCTCGCTGACGGAGGCGACGGCCTGGTTCCTGAAGGCCGCCGAGCAGGGCTGGCGCGACGCGCAGGTCAGCGTGGCGACGCAGTACTTCCTCGGCCGCGGCGCGCCGCAGGACTACAAGCTGGCCGCCAAATGGTACGAACGCGCGGCCGAGCAGGGCGACGAGGGCGCCTGCTACATCATCGCCAGCATGTACGAGAAGGGCGACGGGGTCGAGCGCGATCTGGTGCGAGCCTACTACTGGTATTCGCAGGCGGCGGCATTCGGCGATCCGGCCGCGCGGATCAAGGCCCGCGAGATGGCCGATCGCCTCCGCTCGGGCTAGGGTCCGTTGACATATGCCTCAGGTCCGCGTGATCCCGGCCACCGCCGGCGGGTCGCACCATGGCGGTTGCGCGAAAGCGCGGCGAAAGCGCCGCGTGCCCGCATGGGGCGACGGCGGGGATCACCCTGCGGGGCGGGCCGCCGTGGGCGGCATGGGGGCGTTGCGGCTCGGGGCCTTGGCTGCGGCCCATGGTCCCCTCGCCGCGCCTGGCCCTGCGACCCGATCCGACCCGCCGCAGACCCGATCCATAGGCCAACAGGCCCTAGCGCTGCGGCACCGGCCGTTCGCCGACCGTCACCGCGATCTCGAGCTCCTTGCCGCCGCGGATGACCTTGACGCGCGCCACGCTGCCCGGTGCGAGCTGCGCGATCTGCGTCAGCATGCGGGGCGTGTCCTGCACGGGCTCGCCGTTGATCGACAGCAGGATGTCGCCCGGTTCGATCCCGGCCTTGCCGGCGGGCGCGCTGCGCTGCACGCCGCGCACGATCACGCCTTCCTTGCGCGGAAGCTTCAGTGCATCGACCATCTCGGGCGTGATGTCCTCCGGCTCGATGCCGAAGTAGCCGCGAACGACCTTGCCGGTCTTGATGAGCTGCTCCATCACCTGCGTGATGATCGTGGTCGGGATCGCGAAACCGATCCCGATCGAGCCGCCCGAGCGCGAAAAGATCGCCGTGTTGATGCCGACCAAGTTGCCGTGCGTGTCGACTAGCGCGCCGCCCGAGTTGCCCTGGTTGATCGCCGCGTCGGTCTGGATATAGCTTTCATAGCGGCTCAGATCGAGCCCGGTACGGCCGAGTGCCGACACGATGCCCATCGTGACGGTCTGGCCGACATTGAACGGATTGCCGATCGCCAGCACGACATCGCCGACGCGCAGATCTTCGGAGCGGCCGAAGGTGATCACCGGCAGGTTCGGCGCATCGATGCGCAGCACCGCCAGATCGGTTTCCGGATCGGCGCCGACCAGCTTCGCCTCGACGCGCCGGCCGTCGCCGAGTGCGACCAGGATCTCGTCGGCGGCCTGCACGACGTGGTTGTTGGTAAGCACGTACCCGTCGGCGGTGGCGATGACGCCGGAGCCCAGGCTCGTGACCCGTTCGGCCTGCTGGCGGAAGCGGTCGCCGAAGAAGCGCTCGAAGAACGGATCGTCGCTGTACGGGCCGCGGCGGATCTCCTTGGTCGTGTAGACGCTGACCACCGCCGGCATCGCACGCTGCGCGGCGTCCGCATACGAGGCCGCCGGCGCACGCGGGGTGCCTTCCTGCGGCGCGACCTGGCGGATCGAAACCTCGTTCGAAACGGGCGTGGACAGCACCGCGGGGCTGCGCCCGAGCCACTCGGGTTTGAGTGTGGCGACGACGAACAGCAGGGCGAGTCCGACCGTCGTCGCCTGTGCGAACAGAAGCCAGAGACGGCGCAGCATCCGGGGATCCGACGGCCGCAGGAGGCGGGGCGCAGATTCTAAGCCCCGCCGCGTCCGGCAGACGCCACAGAAAGTCGAGGGGGGCGGCAGCGCCGCCGGCAGCGCTACTTCTTCAGCGCATCGCGGATCTCGCGCAACAGGACGACTTCTTCCGGCGGCGCGGCCGGCGCCGCAGGCGGCGCTTCGCGCTTCAGTTTGTTCATCGCCCGAACCATCCAGAAGATGATGAACGCGAGGATCACGAAGTTGATCAGGACGGTCGCGAAGCTGCCCCAGGCGAGCACGGTGCCGACCTTCTGTGCCTCCGCGAGCGACGCGCCCGGGGCAACGTTGCCCGCCAGCACCCAGTACCGGTTCGAAAAGTCGACCTGCCCGCGCATGATGAAACTCACGATCGGCATGATCACGTCCTTGACCGCCGAATCGACGATCTTTCCGAAAGCGGCACCGATGATCACGCCGACGGCGAGATCCATCACGTTGCCCTTTAGTGCGAACTCCCGAAACTCCTTGAGCATGCTCATCGGCGTTCCCCCCGGTTGTTGGTCGTTTTTCGGACGCACGGCGCGGCGATTCGATGGGCAGTTCCCCGCCGGCCCGCACGTTGCATCACGGCGATGCCCGCGCTCGGGGCGCAGCGTATCGCAGGCGCAGCCCCGGCCGACTTGACCGCATGCAGTAAAATCGCGCGCTGCTGCGCAGCTCAGCGCCGCTGTCGCGTTCCGATTCTAATCCGACTCCAGGGAAGCTCCCCGATGTCCACCCCCACAGCAGCCGCCGAGCCGGCCGACGGCGAGCGCCGCACCGCGGTGATCGCGACGTGTGCCCTCGGTGGGGCCGGCGCCGTCGCCGCACTCGTCCCGTTCGTCAGTTCGTTCGCGCCTTCCGAGCGCGCCAAGGCCGCCGGTGCCCCGGTCGAAGTCGATCTGTCCGCGATCGCGCCGGGCGAGATGAAGACCGTCGAGTGGCGCGGCAAGCCGGTCTGGATCCTGCGCCGCACGCCGGAAATGATCGAAGAGGTGAAGAAGACCGCCGCCGACCGGCTCGCCGATCCGAATTCCGAGCGAACCGCGTACCCGACGCCGCCGTACGCGAAGAATCCGTTGCGCTCGATCAAGCCCGAGTACTTCATCGCGGTGGGCATCTGCACGCATCTCGGTTGCTCGCCGGTCGGGCCGAAGGCGCCGAATACCGATCCGGCGCTCGGCCCGGACGCCGGCTTCCTGTGCCCCTGCCACGGCTCGACCTTCGATCTGGCCGGCCGCGTGTTCAAGAACAAGCCGGCACCCGACAACCTCGAGGTGCCGCCGCACAAGTACCTGTCGGACGCCGTCGTGCTGATCGGCGACGACTCCAAAGCCTGATCGCCCGCCGGGAACGAACCATGGCTCTGCACAAGACCGAATACAAAGGCCTGCTCGGCTGGATCGACGCGCGTATGCCGACGCTGATGTCGGAATACAAGAAGCACATGTCGGAGTACTACGCGCCGAAGAACTTCGACTTCTGGTACTTCTTCGGCAGCTTCGCGCTCGTGGTGCTGGTGATCCAGATCGTCACCGGCATCTTTCTGGTGATGCACTACAAGCCCGACGCGCGCTTCGCGTTCGAGTCGGTCGAGTACATCATGCGCGACGTGCCGGGCGGCTGGTTCATCCGCTACATGCACTCGACCGGCGCGTCGTTCTTCTTCATCGTCGTCTACCTGCACATGTTTCGCGGGCTGCTGTACGGCAGCTACCGCAAGCCGCGCGAGCTGGTGTGGATCTTCGGCTGCCTGATCTTCCTTTGCCTGATGGGCGAAGCGTTCTTCGGCTATCTGCTGCCGTGGGGGCAGATGAGCTACTGGGGCGCGCAGGTCATCGTCAACCTGTTCTCGGCGATCCCGCTGATCGGCCCGGATCTGGCGGTGTGGATCCGCGGCGACTATGTCGTGTCCGACGCCACGTTGAACCGCTTCTTTTCGTTCCACGTGATCGCGATCCCGCTGGTCCTTCTGGGACTCGTCGTCGCGCACATCCTCGCGCTGCACGACGTCGGCTCGAACAATCCCGACGGCATCGAGATCAAGGACCGCAAGGGTCCGGACGGCAAACCGCTGGACGGAATCCCGTTCCACCCCTACTACACGGTGCACGACATCTTCGGGCTGTCGATCTTCCTGATCGCGTTTTTCGCGATCGTGTTCTTCGCGCCGGAGATGGGCGGCTACTTCCTCGAGTGGAACAACTTCATCCCTGCCGACCCGCTGGTCACGCCGCCGCACATCGCGCCGGTGTGGTACTTCACGCCGTTTTATTCGATCCTGCGCGCGACGACCAGCGACTTCATGTGGGCGCTCGTTGCCGGCATCGTCGGCTACGCGGTGCTGCTGTACTTCGCGCTGCCGAGCCGGCTCGCGCGCTACGCCACACTCGTCGTGACGCTGGTGCTCGTCGTGCTGATGCTGCCGAAGAGCCCGCTCGCGCTCGACCCGAAGTTCTGGGGTGTGGTGCTGATGGGCGTGTCGGTGCTGATCTTCTTCGCGCTGCCGTGGATCGACCAGTCGCCGGTGAAGTCGATGCGTTACCGGCCGGCCTGGCATTTCTGGCTGCTGATGGCCTTCGCCGTCGTGTTCCTGGTGCTGGGCTACCTCGGCACGCAGCCCCCCGAGCCGACGCTTACGCTGATCGCCCAGGCGGGCACGCTGCTGTATTTCGCGTTTTTCTTCCTGATGCCCTGGTGGAGCCGCGTCGGCCAGTTCAAGCCGGTGCCTGAGCGGGTGACCTTCGCGGCGCACTGAGGAGAACGGGAATGAAAAGACTCATCGCCGCGCTTGCGCTCGCTTTCGCCGCCGGCAGCGCCTTCGGCGCCGGCGCCGCTCTGCATCTGGACAAGTGGCCCGACCGCTCGAAGGACGTCGCGGCGCTGCAGAACGGCGCGCGCCTCTTCGCCAATTACTGCCTCGGCTGCCACAGCGCGAACCTGATGCGCTGGAACCGGCTCAACGACATCGAGCTCGACGACCGGCAGATCAAGGACTTCCTGATCTTCGGTCCCCAGAAGGTCGGCGACACGATGGCGATCGCGATGGACCCGAAGGACGCGAAGGTCTGGTTCGGCAAGACGCCGCCCGATCTGTCGGTGATCGCGCGCGCGCGCACCTCGTTCGACTACACGGGCGCGGACTATCTGTACACGCTGCTGCGCGGCTACTACCGCGATCCCGCATCGCCGACCGGCTGGAACAACGTCGTGTATCCGAACATCGGCATGCCGCACGTGCTGTGGGAAAGGCAGGGGCCGCGCGAAGTGACGATCGTGCGTACCGCACACGCGGCCAAGGGCCTCGTTCGGACGACGACGACGGTCGACGCCGACGGGCGCACGACCGAGACTTCGACCCCGGTGGCGGAGACGGCCGAGACGGGCACGACCGTTTCGTTCAAGCCGCTTGCGCCGCAGCTCGCGCGCCAGTACGACTCGGACGTTGCCGATCTGGTCGCGTACCTGGTGTTCATGACCGAGCCGGTTCGTGCCGATCGCGCCCGCATCGGCGTTTGGGTGCTGCTGTTCCTGGCGCTGTTCACGGTCGCTGCATGGCGATTGAACGCGGTGTACTGGAAGGACGTGAAGTAGGCGTGCGGGCGCGACGCGCCCGCCGCATCCGTCCGCGCCGCACGGCGCGGTCATTCGTTTCCGGGGGCGGGCGCGGCTCGCCCTCGTCGGTTTTCAGAGGTGCGCAACGATGATGGTTCTTTATTCCGGTACCACCTGCCCGTTCTCGCAGCGCTGCCGGTTCGTGCTGTTCGAAAAGGGCATGGACTTCGAGATCAAGGATGTCGATCTCTTCAACAAGCCCGAAGACATCAACGTGATGAATCCGTACGGCCAGGTGCCGATCCTGGTCGAACGCGACCTGATCCTGTACGAGTCGAACATCATCAACGAGTACATCGACGAGCGCTTTCCGCATCCGCAACTGATGCCGGCCGATCCGGTGATGCGAGCGCGCGCGCGGCTGTTCCTGTTCAACTTCGAGCGCGAACTGTTCGTGCACGTGCAGACGCTGGAGAACAGCACCAAGCAGCCGGCGATCGAAAAGGCCAAACAGATCATCCGCGACCGCCTGACGCAACTGGCGCCGATCCTGCTGAAGAACAAATACATGCTCGGCGACGAGTTCTCGATGCTCGACGTGGCGATCGCGCCGCTGCTGTGGCGGCTCGACCACTACGGCATCGACCTGCCGAAGAGCGCCGCCCCGCTGATGAAGTACGCCGAGCGCATCTTCAGCCGGCCCGCGTACATCGAGGCGTTGACGCCGTCGGAGAAGGTGATGCGGCGGTAGGTGGCATCGGACAGCGCGCCGCGCCGGGTGCGCTACGCTCGGCCCGGTCGCCGTCGCCAACGCCCAGCCCAGGCATGACCCAACCCTCGACCAAGCCCTATCTGATCCGCGCGATCTACGACTGGTGCACCGACGCCGGCTTCACGCCTTACGTGGCCGTGGCGGTCGACGAGTCCGTGCGCGTTCCGCTCGAGTTCGTCAGGAACGGCGAGATCGTGCTGAACGTTTCGGCGCTGGCGACCAACCGTCTGAAGATCGACAACGACGCGATCGCCTTCCAGGCGCGTTTCGGCGGCGTGCCGCGCGATGTCTATGTGCCGATCGCGCGCGTGGTGGCGATCTACGCGCGCGAGAACGGACAGGGCATGGCATTCGAAGTCCCGCGTTCGCTGCCTGCGGACGCCGAGGGCCCGGTCAGTCCCGAACCGCGCCCGCAGCAGTCGGCGCCGCGCGAGCGCGCAAGCCTGGTTCCTGTGGCGACACCGGCTCCCGACGGCGGCGCGCCCGACTCGGATCCGAGCGAACCGACGCCGCCGCGGCCCGGCGACCGCCCCAAGCTCACGCGCGTCAAGTGAGCCTGGAAAGCCCCGTCGAACCGCACCGGCGCACAGAAGAACGCAGACGAAGAAGGCGCGGCGCCGTAGCGCCGGACCGCTCGGCGGGTGAGCGGGTCGCGGCGCCACATGCGGATCCGTCGCCTTTATCCGTTCCGGTGCCCGTCGGTGGCCCGCGGTGGCGAAGGCCTCGGGGTCCAATGCCGGGTTCGCAGTCAGCTCGCGCGGCAGGGCCCGCCGCGGTACCCGTCGGGATTGTTCCGTTGCCAGCGCCAGCCGTCGGCGCACGCCTGCGCGATCGATCGCTCGGCGCGCCAGCCGAGCAGTTCGTGCGCACGCGAAGGGTCGGCCCAGCACGCGGCGATGTCGCCGGGCCGGCGCGGCGCGATCGTGTACGGAACGCGCCGACCGGTGGCCTGCTCGAACGCCTGCACGAGTTCGAGAACGCTGGTTCCGCGCCCGGTCCCGAGGTTGATCTCGACGCAGCCGGTCCTCGTGCGCGCGTATTCGTAGGCGCGCAGATGGCCGGCCGCGAGATCGACGACGTGCAGGTAGTCGCGCACGCCGGTGCCGTCGGGCGTGGGCCAGTCGTCGCCGAACACGTTCAGCCGCTCGCGTTTGCCCGCGGCGACCTGCGTGATGAATGGAAACAGATTGTTCGGAACGTCGTGCGGATCCTCGCCGATCAGCCCGCTCGGATGCGCGCCGATCGGATTGAAGTAGCGCAGGCTGACGATCGACCAGCGCGCGTCGGCGGCGGCAAGATCGCGCAGCACCTGTTCGACGGCGAGCTTCGTGTGGCCGTACGGATTGGTCGCCGCCAGCGGCGCGTCCTCGCGCAACGGCAGCTCGCGCGGCACGCCGTAGACCGTGGCCGACGAACTGAACACAATGCACCGCACACCCGCACGCTCCATCGCGGCGGCGAGCGCGAGCGCGCCGCCGACGTTGTTGTCGTAGTACGCGAGCGGCCGGGCGACCGATTCGCCGACCGCCTTCAGCGCCGCGAAGTGGATGACGCCGTCGATCGGATGCTGCGCGAAAATGCGGTCCAGAAGTGCGGCATCGCGAACGTCGCCTTCGACCGACGTGACGCGCCGCCCGGCGATCCGCTCGACGCGACGCAGCGCTTCGGGCGCGCTGTTGACGTAGTTGTCGAGACAGACGACGTCGTGTCCGGCCTGCAGAAATTCGACGATCGTGTGCGAGCCGATATAGCCGGCGCCGCCGGTGACCAGCAGTGTGCTCATTCGCGACGCTCCCTTGCGGACGCGCGCCACCTTACCGCATTCGGCGCGCGACGGTCCGTTAAACTGCGGCCGCAGTCCGTGCGCCGGCTTAGCTCAGTTGGTAGAGCACCTGATTTGTAATCAGGGGGTCGTGGGTTCGAGTCCCTCAGCCGGCACCAGCCTCTCCGACCCCGGCTTGCGCGGCGCGCAGTCGCGCGGCAGCCGACGAGCGGCGTCACAGCGAAGGGAAAGTTCACCACGCCGCTGCGGTCCGCGCGATCCGCAGCGCGCGATCCGCGCATCGCGTCAGTCGCGCCGGCACCGGCGCCGCGCGCATTCGCTCGAATTCCGCGGTCTCGCCAGCCCTCTTCGACGCTTGGCGATTGGCGACTCGCATGCGTGTCGCGCGCCTCATGTATTCGAATTAACGCCCGCGCTGCATCGACGCTCGGGCGCTGCGGTATCGGACAAGCGGATGAGTGTTAAAGGCGAAGAAACCACTCAGAATCCGCCGCAATGACCTGGGTCAAGGTTTGTCGCCTGAACCGCTTGCGCCGAGGAACTGCAGTGCACGGACGCAACCGTCGAGCCGACCGTAAGGCCGCATCGCGCGCGCGATGCGGGGCGCTGCCATGCTGAGCATGTTGCGCCAGGCCGCGCAGCGCCGCGCCGCGCCAGCGGCGTCGCGCGCGCGCTGGTTCAGCCGCGACGAAGCGATCATGGGCACCGCGATCCACGTCGAACTGTGGTGCGACGACGCGGCGCGCGCCGAATCCGCGCTCGACGCAGTGATGCAGGAGATGCACCGGATCGACGCGTCGATGAGCCCGTACAAGCAGGACTCGGAACTGTCGCGCGTCAACCGCGATGCGGCGCGCGAGCCGGTTCGCGTCGGCGACGAGCTGTTCGAACTGCTCGAGCGCGCAGTCGAGTTTTCGCGGCTTTCCGACGGCGCGTTCGACATCACGTACGCGGCGGTCGGGCACCTTTACGACTACCGGCGCGGCATCAAGCCGGGCGAGGCGGCGCTGGCGCGCGCGCGCGAGGCCGTCGGCTGGCGCGGCCTGCTCCTCGATCGCGCGGCGCGAACGGTGTGCTTTGCGAAGCCGGGCATGAGAATCGACCTCGGCGGTTTCGCCAAAGGCTACGCCGCCGACAATGCGGCGGCGATCCTCGCGCGCCGCGGTATCCGCCACGCGATCGTCGCCGCCGGCGGCGACAGCCGGTTGCTCGGCGACCGGTGCGGACGCCCCTGGATGATCGGCATCCGCGACCCGCGCCGCAGGGGCGAAGTCGTCGCGCTGCTGCCGCTTGCGGACGCGTCGGTTTCGACCTCGGGCGACTACGAGCGCTTTTTCGACGACGGCGCGACGCGCTGCCACCACCTGATCGATCCGCGCACCGGCAAGTCGCCCGAAGGCGTGCGCAGCGTGACGGTCGTCGCGCCCGACGGGCTGACGAGCGAGGCGCTGTCGAAGACGGTGTTCGTGCTCGGCGCCGCGCGCGGTCTGCGCCTCGTCGAGGCGCTGCCGGGCGTGGACGCGGTCGTCGTCGACGCCGATGGGCGACTGCACTATTCGTCCGGGCTGCTCGAAGGCAGCGCGGCGGAACGATGACCGAGGCTTTCACTGACGCAGGGCGTCTGGCGACGTGAACGGAGGCAACGATGTCGGTCCGAACGAAGCTGCATGTTGAATCGCTTGCCGTGCTCAGGCTCGCCGCGCTTGGCGCCGCACTCGCGCTGGCGGGCTGCACGTCGAAGAACACCGACAACGTCACTGTCAACGGCGACGTCGCGGTCGCCTACGTCAAGCGGTCGAACACGATCGGGATGAACCCCACCGACGGCACCAACTCGGCGCCGGGCGGCGACCTGATCATCCGCGAGAAATCGTCGCCGAGCGCGCCGGAACACAACGTCACGGCATCGATTACGCAAGGGCAGGGCGACGTCTCCGACCCCGAAGTCTCCTACGACGGCAAGAAGATCGTTTTCGCGCTGCGCTGCCCGACCACGAACACCTCGACGATCAACGGCCAGCCGGCGTGCACCGGACGCTGGAACATCTGGGAGTACGACATGACCGCCGGCGGCTTCGCCGGCGGCACGCTGCGGCGGATCACGAACTCCACGACCGACGACGACGTCGACCCCGCGTATCTGCCCGCCGGACGCGGTTTCGTATTCGCCTCCAATCGGCAGAGCAGGACGAGGACCGTGATCAACGGCCAGACGTTCTACGCGCTCGACGAATACGAGCGCGAGCGGGTGCTGAACCTGCACACGATGGCCGCCGACGGCAGCAACATCCAGCAGATCACCGTCAACGCGAGCCACGAGCGCAACCCGGTCGTTCGGCCCAACGGCGACATCATGTTCGCGCGCTGGGAGCACGTCGGCGACCAGAACCGCTTCACGATCTTCCGCGCCAAGCCCGACGGCACGGACCTGTTCGTCCTGTACGGGCAGTTCAGCCCGGGCAACAGCTTCCTACATCCGCGCGACATGGACCCCCGAGGTCCGTACAAGGGCTTCGTCGCATCCAGCCTGATGCCGCTGTCGGGAACGCAGGAGGGCGGTGCGCTGGTCTTCATCGACGCGGCGAACTACTCGGAGCACAACGCGCCGGTCAGCACGCAGGTCGTGGGTCCGGGCGGGCAGCGGCAGGCGACCGCCCAAGCGTTGAACTTCGATCGCGGCCTTTCGTTGCACGGGCGCATCACCACGCCGTATCCGTTGTGGGACGGTACCAACCGTGTGCTGGTCGCGTATGCGCCGTGCCAGGTCACGCGCAACGGCGTGGTCGTCGCCTGTTCCACGCTGACACAAGAGGAGATCGCGCGCCTGTCCGATCGCAACCGGCTTGCGGCCGACGTCGCCAACGATCCGCTGCAGGACAACGTGCGGCCTTCGTACGCGGTCTACATGTTCGACCCGGCGCAGCAGACGTTCCTGATCGTCGCCGCGCCCCCGCCCGGTTTCATGTACACGGATCCGATCGCACTACAGGCGCGACCCGAGCCGAACGCCGCCGATCCGACCAGTGTCGACGCAGCGCTCGCCGCGCAGGGGCTCGGGCTGATCGAGGTGCGCAGCATCTACGACACCGACGGCTTGCAGCGCATGGGCGAGCCGGTGTTCGCCGCCGCCGATTTGCCGGCCGGCTGCACCGAAGGCATCGCGAAGATGGCGCCGACGGATCCGCTCGACACGCGGCCGCTGATCGCCAACCTCGTGCGGATGAAAGACCCCGCCGACGCCGCATACCGCTGCGCGCCGACGCGGTTCGTTCGCGCCACGCGCGCGGCGCCGCCGGTGGCCAACACGATGGGCGTGCGCGGCGCGCTCGGTGAAACCGATTTCGAGCCGCAGCAGATCCTGGGCTACGCGCCGATCGAACCCGACGGCTCGTTCAAGCTGCACGTGCCGGCCGACGTTCCGCTGGCGCTGACGATCACCGACGCCTACGGACGCGGCTTCCAGACCCACCTGAACTGGATCCAGGTGCGGCCCGGCGAGCGGCGCACCTGCATGGGCTGCCACAGCCCGCGCCGCGGCGCCTCGATCAACAGCGGCACGACCGTGAACACGATGCCCGCGGCGCTGCGTTCGGCGCTGGCCGGCCAGCATCAATCCGGTGAGACGATGGCGTCGCTGCGCACCCGGGTCGATCCGAGCGCGCTGAATCTGAAACCCGACATGGAGTTCGTCGACGTCTGGGCCGACACGACCCGGCCCGGCGTGACCGCGCGCGCGCCGATCGCGATCCGCTACACGGGCAACGCGAATCCGGCCGACGATCTGGCCACACCGGCGCCGACCAGCGGCTTCATCAACTATCCGACGCACATCCAGCCGCTGTGGACGCGCGACCGCGGCGCGAACACGTGCACCAACTGCCACGCCGATCCGGCGCGGCTCGACCTGCGCGCAAACACCGCCGGCACCGGGCGCCTCGTCTCGTACGAAGAGCTGGTCGTCGGCGATCCGGTGATCGACCAAGCCACCGGCCTGCCGGTCACGCGGATCGAAGACGGCGTGCCGGTCGTCGTGCGCGGCGCGGCGCTGGTGGAAACGAGCGCCGGCGGCGCGCGCGGCCTGGCGCGTTCGAGCCGGCTGATCGAGATCCTGTTCGGCGAGAACCTGAAAGCGAGTGCGGAAGCGCGCAGCGCGCACCCGACGCCCGCATCGCCGAATCACGCGACGATGCTCAATGCCGCCGAGAAGCGTCTTCTCGCGGAGTGGGTCGATCTGGGCGGCGTGTACTTCAACGATCTCGCCAACGGCGGCAGCGGCGTGCGCTTGAGCACGCTGAGCCAGCAGACGTTCGCGACCCAGGTGCAGCCGATCCTGCGCGCGCAGTGCGCGGGCTGCCATCAGCCCGGCGGCACCGACGGCACCGCGACCGGCCAGTCGTTCCTGCGCAACCGCTATGTGCTGACCGGAAGCCTCGAGGGCGACTACAACGCCACGCTGTCGATGATTTCGAATACCTGCCAGCCGGCGTCCAACGCGCTGCTCGCGCGGCCCTCGACGGTGCCGCATCCGGCCGGTGCGACCGGACAGACGACGGCGGTGCTGCCGGCGGGCAGCGCCGGCTACAACACGATCGCGGCCTGGATACAGACGGGGTGCGTGCCTTGACGGATCCGCGCGTCGTCCACGCCAAGGCCGTGCGCTTGGCCGCGCACGGCCTTGTTGCACTTGTGCTGGCCGGATGCGGCGGATCGAACCCGCTCGACAACCCGCCGACCGTGACCAACCCGGCCAACCCGGGCGGACAGAAGCTCTCGTTCGCCTACTTCCAGCGCTGCATCGATCCGATCTTCAACACGGTGCTCGGCAACAACACCTGCGCCGCGTCCGGCTGCCACGATGACCGCGACGGCACCGGCGGGGCGCTGCGGATCGTGCCTTCCGCGCAGACGATCGATTTGACCAACCCGGCCAACACGCCGGACGTGATCCGCGTCAGCGCGATGTACCGCAACTTCTACTCGGCGCAGGGTATGACGCTGCTCAGCTCGCCGCCCGACAGCCGGCTGCTGACCAAGCCGCTGGTGCGCGGCGTCCTGCACGGCGGCGGGCAGATCTTTTCGAACGATCAGGACCCGAACGTCCGGCGCATCCTTTACTGGATCAGCAATCCCGCTCCGCAAGGGCAAGACGAATTCAGCCCAGCGACTTTCAACATGTTCACTCCGGCTGACCCGAATGTCGGCGCGTGCAACTCGTAATGAAGCGACGCGCGTTCCAGTCGCTGCTTCGGTATCCCGCGTGCGCGCTTGCGGCGGCGCTGCTCGTGCTCGGTGCGCTGGCGGGCGCGCCGGCGGGTGCGGCCGAACGCGTGCAGGTCGCCGATCCTTACCTGGAACTGCGCACGGGTCCGGGCCGCGGTTTTCCGATCTTCCATGTCGCCGCGCGCGAGGAATGGGTCGAGATCCTGCTGCGCCATACCGACTGGTTCAGGGTCCGCACCGCCAACGGCAGGCAGGGTTGGGTGCATCGAACGCAGCTCGAGACGACGCTGACCGAAGCGGGCAGCAGGAAGACCTTTCGCGACGTCCTGCTCGACGACTACCTGCAGCGCCGGCTCGAGCTCGGCGCGGCCTGGGGCCGCTTCAAGGCCGAGCCGATGCTGAAGGTCTGGGGCGCGTACCGCTTCGCCGATGCGCTGACGTTCGAAGCCACCGTCGGGCAGGTGCAGGGCGTGTTCTCCGGGACCGACCTCTGGCACTTCAGCCTGAACGCCGAGCCCTGGTCGGATCGCCGGCTGTCGCCTTTTTTCGGCATCGGCGTGGGGCGCTTCAAGAACATCCCCAACGCGAGCCTCGTCGGCGCATTGCCGACCAACGCCAACCTCGCGCACGCCTCGCTCGGGCTGCGCTATCACCTGAGCGACCGTTTCGTGGCACGTCTGGATTACACCTTTTACACCGCCTTCGTCGCCGATACGCGCAGCATTGAATATCGGGCGGTGACAGCCGGCCTTTCGTTCTTCTTCTGAGACTCGCGAGCGCCGATGACTCCATCGCAATTTCCGGTCCGTCTCATCGCCGCGGTGATGCTCGCCTGCGCGCCGGCCGCCGCGTTCGCGCAGTCGGGCCAACCGGCGAACGAGCAGGTGATCGAACCGCAGGTGCCGAGGCGCGACGTGCGCGTGCCGAAGATCCCGTCGAACGACTTCGTCGCGGGGTTGTTTGCCGGCACTTACGCGACCGAAAACTTCGGCTCGAGCGCGGTGTACGGATTGCGGCTCGGCTATCACATCACCGAGGACATTTTCGTCGAGGCCGCGTACGCGCGGACCGACGTGAGCGACGAGAACTTCCGCCAGATCCTGCCGGGCGGCGTGTTTCCGCGGCCGAAGGAAACGCTTTCCTACTACAACCTGTCGGCCGGCTACAACGTGCTGCCGGGCGAAGTGTTCTTCGGCCGACGCTTCGCGAAGACCTCGGCGCTTTACCTGATCGCAGGCGTCGGCAGCACGCGGTTTCTCGAGCAGCGCAAGCAGACGGTGAACTTCGGTCTGGGGCTGCGCGTGTTCCTAAAGGACTGGTTCTCGCTGCAGGTCGACGTGCGCGACCACGTGTACGCGCTCGATCTGCTCGGCCGGCGGCAGAGCACGCAGAACCTCGAACTCACCGCCGGCGCGACCTTCTTCTTCTGAACGATCAGCGATGAACGTGAAGCTGCAGACCCTCCTTCGCTGCGCGGCGGGCGCCGGGCTCGCCGCGGCGCTGGGCCTGGCCGCGGCCGACGCCGACGCCACGCTGGCGCCGGCGTCGAAAGCGCCGGATTTCACGCTTCCGGCGATCGGCGGCGCGAACCTGCGGCTGCAGGAACAGCGCGGGCGCGTGGTGATGGTGAACTTCTGGGCAACGTGGTGCGGTCCGTGCCGCGTCGAGATGCCTCACCTGAACCGGCTGTACGAAAAGTACCGCGGCTCGGGCTTCGTGCTGCTCGGCGTGAACATCGACGAGGAGCCGCGCAAGGCGGCCGACCTCGCGGCCAAACTCGGGCTGCGCTTTCCGGTGCTGTGGGACGCGGACAAGAAGGTGAGCCGGCTGTACGACCTCACGGCCATGCCTTCGACCGTGCTGATCGACCGCGACGGCCGCGTGCGCTACATCCATCGCGGTTATCGCGACGGCTTTGAGGACACCTACGAAAAGCAGGTCCGGGAGCTGCTGAAGGAATGAAGCGCGCGCTGTCGATCGTGAGAAATGCCACGGCCGTCGCACTCGCATGCGCGGCGCTGGCCGGCTGCGCGCGGCTGCAGCCCTGGGTCAAGCCGTACGAGCGCGAGCGGCTCGCCGACCCGGTGATGAAGCTGCAGCGCGACGGCCTGTCCGACAAGCACTTCGAGCACGTACGCGACGTGCGCGAAGGATCGCGCGGCGCCACCGGCGTGCAGGGAGGCGGCTGTGGCTGCAATTGACGGCGTGCGCCGCTTCGGCACGCTCATCGCGCGGCTGCTCGGGCTCGCGGGCGGGCTCGCTGCGGTCGGCAGTGCGAAAGCCGTCGACCTGCCGGAAAACCGCGCCGACCTGATGTTCCACGGCTACGACGGCGGCGGCGTGCGCGCGACCGGTCCGGCGCTGCTGGTCCGCAAGAGCATGCTCGACCGCGTGTCGCTGTCGGCGTCGTACTACGCCGACATGGTCAGCAACGCGTCGATCGACGTCGTCACGCAGGCGAGCCCGTACAAGGAGACGCGCAACGAATACGCGGTCGGCGCCGACTACGCGGTGCGCGACGCGCTGATCTCGCTTTCCGCGTCGACCAGCCGCGAGCCCGACTATCAGGCCGACGCGGTGAACCTCGACGTGTCGCAGGAGACCTTCGGCGGAATGACCACGGTCGCGCTCGGCTTCACGCGCGCGCGCGACAAGGTGGGCCGCAAAGACATCGGCTTCTTCGACCGCGCGTCGCACTGGCGCTACCGCGTCGGCGTCACGCAGATCCTGACGCCCCGCTGGCTGGCGAGCATCAACGCCGAAGCGGTCTCCGACGACGGCTTTCTCGGCAGCCCGTACCGCGCCGCACGCGTCTTTGGCGCGCTCGTTCCGGAGCGCAACCCGCGCACCCGTTCCAGCCGCGCCGTCAAGCTGCGCACGATCGGCGAGATCGCCGATCGCCAGTCGGTGCGCGCCGAGTACCGCTACTACTGGGACACCTGGGACATCCGCTCGCACACGGCGGAGGCGGGTTACGCGCGCCACTTCGGCGAGCAATGGCTCGCCGACGCCTACCTGCGCTACTACTCGCAGCGGCGCGCGCTGTTCTATAGCGACAACGCGACCGTCGAGACGCTGTACGTGTCGCGCAACCGCCAGCTCGGAACGTTCAGCAGCGTCGGGCTCGGCGCCAAGCTCGCGTACACCTGGAAGCGCATCCCAGGCCAGTACGAAGTCAGGCTCCAAGGCGCGCTCGAACGTTCGCGCTTCGATTTCACCGATTTCACCGACATCCGCACCGGCAGCCCGTACGCGTACGACGCGAACGTCGTGCAGGTCTTCGTGTCGGCGACGTTCTGAAGGAGTGCACGCATGCTGAAGCGTTGCTGCCTTGTTCTAGCCGTCGCGCTGTGCGCGGCGGCGGCGCCGGTCGCGGCGCAGACGGCCACGGCCAACCTCGACGACCGCATCCAGGACGTCAAGGGCGACGTGATCCGCCTGAACCGCGACCTGATGGTGCTCGAGGAGGAGCTGCTGTTTCCCGCGAACACGCAGGTCGCGATCTTCGTGTCGATGGACGTGGGCCGGCTGTTCTCGCTCGACTCGGTCAAGATCAGGCTCGACGACAAGGACGTCGCCAACTACCTGTACACGCCGGCCGAGGTGCAGGCACTGCATCGCGGCGGCGTGCAGCGCGTCTACGTCGGCAACCTGAAGGCCGGGTCGCACGAGCTCGTCGCATTCTTCACCGGCAAGGGGCCGCACGACCGCGACTACAAGCGGGGTGCCACGATCCGCTTCGATAAAGGCACCGAGCCGAAATACATCGAGCTGCAGATCAAGGACTCGACCGGCAAGCTGCAGCCCGAATTCGAGGTCAAGGTCTGGCAGTAGGTCCGATGCGCGACGGCGCTCATCCGATCAGGCGCGCGCTGCGGCTGGCGGCGTGTGTGCTGGCGCTCGCGTGCGCGGCGCCCGCGCACGCGCAATTCGGTTGGCTGAAATCGCTGTGGCCCTCGACGAAAAAGACCGAGGCGCCGACCGGCGTGCAGGACCCGCACTACGGCGACGGCCTGTTCTACTTCTATCAGGGCCGCTACTTCAGCGCGGTGACGAGCCTGATGGTCTCGCAGCACTTCGACCGCATGCCGAAGCATGCGGACGAAGCCGAAGTCCTGCGCGGCGGGCTGTTCCTGTCGTACGGCCTGCACCGCGAGGCGGGCGAGATCTTCGCCAGGCTGATCGAGCGCGGCGCGCCGCCGCCGGTGCGCGACCGCGCATGGTTCTTCCTCGCGAAGATCCGCTATCAGCGCGGCCTGCACGCGCAGGCCGAAGAGGCGCTTGCGCGCATCGAAAACACGCTGCCGGGCGAGCTGCAGGAGGACCGCGTGCTGCTGCAGGCGCAACTGGCGATGGCGCGCGGCGATTACGCCGCCGCGGTGCGTGCGCTCGACGCGCTGGCCGCAAGCGGCAAGCCGGGCAGCGACGCCGCCATGTACGCGCGCTACAACCTCGGTGTCGCGATGATCAAGGGCGGCGAAACGGCGAAGGGCGCGGCGCTGCTCGACGAAGTCGGCCGCGCCTCGACCGCGAGCGAGGAGTTCCGCAGCCTGCGCGACAAGGCCAACGTCGCGCTCGGGTTCGCAGCGCTGCAGGAAGACCGCGCGGACGATGCGCGCCGCTGGCTCGAGCGCGTGCGGCTCACCGGAATGCTCGCCAACAAGGCGCTGCTCGGCTTCGGCTGGGCGGCCGCGAGCCAGCAGAATCTGAACGCCGCACTCGTGCCGTGGACGGAGCTGGCGAGCCGCGATCCGAGCGACGCCGCGGTGCTCGAGGCCAAGCTCGCGGTGCCTTACGCGTACGCCGAGCTGGGCGCGTACGGCCGGGCGCTCGGCCTGTACCAGGACGCCATCGGCACCTACGAGCAGGAAAACGCGCGGCTCGACGAGTCGATCGCGGCGATCCGCGCAGGCCGGCTGCTGGCAGGATTGATCGAACGCAATCCCGGCGAGGAGATGGGCTGGTTCTGGAACATCGCCGAGCTGCCCGAGCTGCCGCACGCAAGCCACCTTGCGCCGGTACTCGCGCAGCACGAGTTCCAGGAAGCGTTCAAGAACTACCGCGACCTGCTGTTCCTCGCGCGCAACCTCGAGCAGTGGGAAGCGAGCCTCGACGTGCTACGCGCGATGCTTGCCAACCGCCGCCAGGCCTTCGCCGAACGGCTCCCCGCGGTGCGCGAGCGGGAGAAGTCGATCGACCTTGGCATCTACGACGGCAAGCGCGATGCGCTGCGCGCGGAACTCGAGCGCGTCGAACGCGAAGCCAATGTGGCGGCCTTCGCCGACGCGCGCGAACGCCCGCTGCAGGCCCGGATCGACAGCGTGCGCGCGATTCTCGAACGCGGCGGAAACGATCCCGAAATCGCGGCCGCACGCGAGCGGCTGCGCCGCGTGGCCGGCGCGCTCGCCTGGCAGCAGGCGCAGAACTTCGCCGACCGGCTCTGGCAGGCGAAGAAGAACCTGGCCGAACTCGAGCGCAACCTCGGCGAGGCGCACGCGCGCGAGGCCGCGCTCGGACGCGCGCAGCGCGACGAACCCGCGAAGCTCGACGCGTTCGCGGCGCGCATCGAAGCGCTCGCTGCGCGCGTCAAGGCGCTCGCGCCACGCGTGGCCGAGCTGGCAGTCGCGCAGCAGAACCACGTGCAGGAACTGGCGGTCGCGGAGCTGACGAAGCAGAAGGAGCGGCTCGCCGCGTACGTGTCGCAGGCTCGCTTCGCGGTCGCGCAGATCTACGACCGTGCCAATCTGGCGAAAGGAGATGGCGGTGCGCCGCCCCGCTGACGCCTTGCCGCTGCTCGTCGCCGGTGCGCTGCTCGCCGGCTGCGCGAGCACGTCCAAGCGTGCGGCGCCGGAGCCGCCGACGCTGAAGTCGCTCGCCGGCCGAACGATCGAGGTCGAGGCCGACCCGGGCGTCAAAGCGAACGAAGAGATCGCGGCGAAGGCGTACCGCGACTTCCTCGCGACCGCGCCGCGCGAACCGCACCGGCGCGAAGCGCTGCGCCGGCTCGGCGACCTGGAGATGGACCGGATCGACGCGCAGTCGGCCGCTGGCGATTCGCCCGCCAACGCGGCGGACTATCGTGCGGCGATCGCGCGCTACACGGACTATCTGAAGGCGTACCCGAACTCGCCCGACAACGATCGCGTGCTGTACCAGCTCGCGCGCGCGCACGAGCTGGCCGGCGACCTGGAGACCGCGCTGAAAACGCTCGACCGGCTGGTCGAGGCGTATCCGGCCACGCGCCACCGCGAGGAGGCGCAATTCCGGCGCGGCGAACTGCTGTTCACGTTGCGCAACTACGCGAAGGCCGAGGCCGCGTACGCGCAGACGATGGCGAGCGGCACGGGCACGCCCTACTACGAGCGGTCGCTTTACATGCACGGCTGGTCGCTGTTCAAGCAGGGCCGGCTCGAGGAGGCGCTGCATTCGCTCTTCGGCGTGCTCGATCTGAAGCTCGCCGGCCGCGGCGACGAAAGCGACCTCGAGAAACTTCCGGGGCTGACTCGCGCCGACCGCGAGCTGGTCGAGGACACGTTCCGCGTCGTGAGCCTGTCGCTGGAGAACCTGCAGGGTGCGGCCTCGATCCCGGCGTACGTCACGACGCCTCTCCGGCGCGAATACGAGTTCCGCGTGTACCAGCAGTTGGGCGAGCTGTACATCAAGCAGGAGCGCGTCAAGGACGCGGCGGACACCTTCACGGCGTTCGCGCAGCGCCATCCGCTGCACAAGGAATCGCCGGTGCTGCAGGCGCGCGTGATCGACATCTACGCGAAGAACGGCTTCGAGACGCTCGCGCTCGACGCGAAGAAGCGGTACGTCGTCCACTACGGGGTCGGCAGCGAGTTCCAGCGCGCGAATCCGGCCGGCTGGGCGCGAAGCGCGCTGCTCGTCAAGACGCACCTCGAGGAACTGGCGCGCCATCACCACGCGGCTGCGCAGAAGAGCAAGAGGACCGAGGACTACCAGGAAGCGGTGCGCTGGTACCGCAGTTACCTGACCTCGTTCCCGAACGATCCGCAGGCGGCGCAGAACAACTTTCTGCTCGCCGAGCTGCTCTACGAAGATCGCCGCTACGCCGAAGCCGCCGCCGAGTACGAGAAGTCCGCGTACGGCTACCTGCCACACGAAAGGAGCGCCGACGCCGGCTACGCGGCGCTGCTCGCCTACGCGCAGCTCGAAAAGCGCGCCGCGGCAAACGACGCGCGCCCGATCCAGGCCGCCGGCGTCGAAAGCGCGCTGCGCTTCGCGCAGGCGTTCCCGCAGGATCCGCGCCGCGCTGCGGTGCTGACCAACACCGCCGAGCGGCTCTACGCGCTGAACGACCTGCAGCGTGCGGTCGAAGTCGCGCAGCGCGTCGTCGCGCTCGAGCCGCCGGCCGCGGCCGCGCAGCGGCGCGTTGCGTGGACCGTGATCGCGCACGCCGCCTTCGACCGCGGTGCGTTCGCCGAAGCCGAGCGCGGCTACGGCGAAGTGCTCGCGCTCGCGCCGGCGAACGACGCGCAGCGCGGCGCGCTCGCCGAGCGGCTCGCGGCATCGGTCTACAAGCAGGGCGAGCAGGCGCGCGGGCAGGGCAAGCTGCAGGATGCGGTCGCGCACTTCAACCGCGTCGGCGCGCTTGCGCCGGGTTCGACGGTCGCGGCGACCGCGCAGTACGACGCGGCGGCCGCGCTGATCGCGCTGAAGGACTGGGCCGGCGCCACGCGGCTGCTGACCGACTTCCGCGCGCGCTATCCGAAACATCCGCTGCAGGACGAGGTGACCAACAAGCTCGCCGCCGCGTATCTGGAGCAGGGGCAGTGGGCGCAGGCGGCCGGGGAGTTCGAACGCATCGCCGCGTCGCGCGATCCGCAGATCGCGCGGGCGGGGCTGTGGCAGGCCGCCGAGATGTACGAGAAGGCGGGGGCGCGCGCGCAAGCCGCGCGCGCGTACGAGCGCTACGCGAAGCAGTATCCGGAGCCGCTCGAAGCGTCGGTCGAGGCGCGCTACCGCCTCGCGAAGATCGCGAAGGAAGAAGGCAACGCGGCGCGGTCGCTGGCGCTGATGCGCGAAGTGCAGAAGGCCGACCAGACCGCCGGCCGCGCGCGCACCGACCGCACGCGCTATCTCGGCGCGATGGCCACGCTGGCGCTCGCGCAGCCGCTCGCCGACGACTACCGCAAGGTCGCGCTGGTCGAGCCGCTGAAGCGCAACCTGAAACTGAAGAAGGACCGCATGGAAGCGGCGCTGAAGGCGTACGCGGCGGCGGCCGACTATGGCGTGGCCGAAGTCGCGACCGCGGCCACCTTCCACACCGCGGAGCTGTACCGTGACTTCGGTAGGTCGATGCTCGATTCGCAGCGGCCGAAGGGCTTGAAGAGGGACGAGCTCGAACAGTACAACGTGCTGCTCGAAGAGCAGGCCTTCCCGTTCGAGGAGAAGGCGATCGAACTGCACGAGACCAACGCAAGGCGCACGACCGCGGGCATCTACGACCCGTGGGTGCGCGCCAGCTACGGCGCGCTGGCGAAGCTGCGGCCGGTGCGCTACGGCAAGGTCGAACGCGCGGAAGGGGTGATCGATGCGATTCGCTGACCGAATGCGTGCGCTCGCGCTCGCCGCCATCGCTGCTGCCGCCAGTGGCTGCGCGACGGTGCGCGAGGCGCCGTCCGCGCCGAAACCTGCGGCCGTGCCCGCGCAAGCGCAGGCGTCGGCGCCTGCCCCCGCTGCGACGCCGGCTGCGCCGAAAAAGGAAGAACCGCCGCCGGTCGATCCCGCCGCGGTGCGCGCGTTCGACGCGGCGCGCCGCGCGCTGGCCGCCGGACATGTCGCGGAGGCGGAGCGCGGCTTCACCGCGCTCACGCAGTCGCATCCCGACCTCGCCGGACCGCACGCGAATCTCGCGCTGATCCGCCGCCAAGCGGGCAAGTACGCCGAGGCGATCGCCGACCTGGAGCGAGCGGTGCGGCTCGCGCCCCAGCGGGCCGACCTGCTCAACCAGCTCGGCGTCACGTACCGGATGGCAGGCGAATTCGCCAAGGCGCGTGCCACGTACGAGCGCGCGATCGAGGTCGATCCGAACTACGCGCTCGCGTGGCTGAACCTCGGCATCCTCGAAGACCTGTACCTGTGGGATCGGCAACGCGCGCTCGCGCTGTACGAGCGCTATCTGGCGCTCGCGCCCGCCGGCGACGAGAACGTCAGGAAATGGGTCGCCGACCTGAAGAACCGGATGCCGCAGAAAAGCGCGGTCGCGCAGAAGGAGCCGAAGTGAGCGGACGCGTTCGGCCATGGCGGTGGCGCCGCCCGTTCGCGGCGGCGTTGGGCGCGGCGGCGGCGTTCGGCGCGTTCGCGGAGGATCGTGCCGAGATCGACCGCACGCAGATCATTGGCAATCGCGAACTGCCGAAGGTGCTTTACATCGTGCCGTGGAAGAAGCCGCTGCCGTCCGAGCTCGCGGGCCGCCCGCCCGACAGCGTGCTCGACGAGGCGCTGGCGCCGGTCGACCGCGACGTCTTCCGCCGGCAGGTGCGTTACACGTCCGCCGCGCAGGCGTCGGCGCCGCCGACCGGCCCGCCCGCGCCCGGGCGGAAGTGATTCGTCGATTTGCTTCAGATTTCAGTGGACATCGGAGATTCGCCCATGAGTGCCTTCAATACCGTCGTCAAGTTCTTCCAGGACGCCGGGCTGTTCATCTATCCCAGCCTGCTGATCATGGCGCTCGGCCTCGCGATCGCGATCGAGCGCTTCATCTTCCTGCGCCGCGCGCGCGCCGAGAATCGCAGGGTGTGGGAGCGCATGCTGCCGCTGCTTCAGGGCGGCAAGCTCGACAAGGTCGAGGCCGTCGCCGCGAAGTCCGAAGCGGCGATCGGCAAGATCGTCGCGCACGGCCTGGAACGGCTGAAGGTTCCGCACCGGCGCGAGGACGTCGACGCGGCGATGGAGGAAGGGATGATGGAAATCGTGCCGCGCCTGGAAAAGCGCACGCACTACATCGCGACCTTCGCCAACGTGATCACGCTGGTGGGCCTGCTCGGCACGATCATCGGCCTGATCAAGGCGTTCACCGCGGTGGCCAACGTCAACCCGGCCGAGAAGGCCGAGCTGCTCGCGGCGTCGATCTCGATCGCGATGAACAACACCGCGTTCGCACTGATGGTCGCGATCCCGTTTTTGCTGATCCACGCGTTCCTGCAGGCGCGCACCAGCGAGATCGTCGACAGCCTCGAAGCCGCCAAGGTGAGCTTCCTGAACCTGACGCAGCGGCTTGCCACCGAGTCGCGCAGCGCCGGCGCCGCGCGGTAAACGGTGCCGCCGGCCGCGGCCGGCCGCTGCAAAGGAGGACCGAAACATGCGAGTGCGACGCCTGCGCAAACGTCCGGCCGGGCTCGACGTCACGGCGTTCATCAATCTGATCGTCGTGCTGGTGCCGTTCCTGCTGTCGACCGCGGTGTTCACGCGGCTGGCGGTGCTGGAGCTGACGTTGCCGCCACAGTCGAGCGGGGCGCTGGAAAAGCTCGACCCCAACAACCTGCAGCTCGAAGTCGTCGTCCGTGCCGACGCGTTCGAAGTCGGCGACCGCATCGGCGGGCTGATCAAACGCATCGAGCGCGCGAGCGACGGCAAGGACATCGGCGAACTCGCCAGCCTGATGCAGCAGATCAAGCTGCGCTTTCCGGACAAGACGGCGGCCACTGTGCTGCCCGAGCCCGCGGTGTCGTACGACACGCTGGTGCAAGTGATGGACGCGGTGCGCGCCGGTCGCCAGGTGCAGGGGGCGAAAGTCGTCGCCGTCGATCTGTTCCCCGACATTTCGATCGGTGACGCGCCGATCCGGCAGCAGGTCGCGCAAGCGGAGAAGGGCCGATGAATCTCACGCCGCTGCAGAAGCGCGCCGAGCGGCGCGCCCGCAATCACACGGATCTGGACCTGAACCTGGTGTCGCTGATCGACATCTTCACGATCCTGATCTTCTTCCTGATGTCCTACGCCGGCATCGTCGAGGTGCTGCCCAGCTCGAAGGCGATCAAGCTGCCGCAGTCGACCGCCGAGAAGAGCCCGCGCGAAACGATCGTCGTGATGGTCAACAACAGCGACATCATCGTCGAGGGCCGCAAGGTCGCCTCGGTCGCCGACGTGCTCGGCGCCGACGGCGACCTGATCGCGCCGCTGAAGGCCGAGCTGGATTTCCACGCGAGCCGGCAGACGATCCGCGCCGAGAACGAAGCCGCCAAGCGCGCGATCACGATCATGGGCGACAAGGACATTCCCTACCGCTTGCTGCGCAAGGTGATGGTCACGTGCGCACGCGCGAACTTCACCGACGTGTCGTTCGCGGTCCAGCAGAAGAGTGCGTGATGAGCGCCGTCGCCCATTCTCCCGTCGCGGTTCTGCCCTGGTCGGGATCGGCCGAGGACGACGAGCGCTTCCGCCGCATCCTGCAGCGCGTGCTCGCCGTCTGCGCCGTGTTTGCGCTCGTTCTGCCGTGGCTGCCTGTGCGCAAGGAGGAGCGCCTCGCGGCCGAGCCGCTGCCGCCGCGCCTGGCCAAGCTGCTGCTCGACCGTGAGGTGCCGCCGCCCACACCGTTGCCGAAGTCGCAGCAGCCTGCGCCGAAGGATGCGGACGCGAAGACCGACCGCGCGCCCGACTCCCCCAAACCCGAACCGAAGGCGCCGGTCGTCGAAGCGCGCAAGCCGGAGCCGAACAAGGCCCCCGGCGAGCGGCTCGAGAACGCGCGCAAACGCGCCTCGGGCGTGGGCCTTCTGGCGATGAAGGACGAACTCGCCGAGCTGCGGTCCGCGCCGGCGGCGGTGCAACTGAACAAGGACATCAAGCCGGGGCCCGGTGTCGGCGCCGGCGTCGGCCCTGGTGTCGGCGCGGGCGTCTCGCCCGGCGTGCCGACGCGCGCGCTGATCACCTCGAACGCCACCGGCGGCAGCGGCGGCATCAACACCGCCGCGTTCAGCCGCGACACGGGCGGCGGCGGGCTTGCGGGACGGTCGACCACGCTCGTCGAAGGTGTGGCCGGCGGCGGTGGCGGCGGCGGGCCGGGATCGAGTGCCGCCGGCGGTGGCGGCACCGGCGCCGGCCGCGGTGGCACGCTGCAGCGGGGCGGAAGCGGCAAGGCGTCGCGCTCGATCGAGGAGATCAAGATCGTCTTCGAGCGCAACAAGGGCGCGATTTACGCGATCTACAACCGTGCGCTGCGCGAAGATCCTTCGCTGCAGGGCAAAGTCGTTCTGGAACTGAAGATCGCGCCGTCGGGTCAGGTGACCGACCTGCGCATCGTGTCGAGCGAGCTGAAGTCGCCCGAACTGGAGCGCAAGCTGCTCGCGCGGATCAGGCAGTTCGACTTCGGCGCGAAGGACGTCGACCTGATGACGGTGACCTGGCCGGTCGACTTCCTGCCGTCGTAACGCACGTACACCCGGCGGTCCGCCGTTGCCCGGTCGCCACGCCGACACGGGCCGCACGGGCGAAGGCGTCGGCGCACGGCCCGCCGTGCGCCGAGCGGAAGATGCACGCCGGCAAACGGACCGTGCGCAGGGTTACTCGGTCTCGCCGGCCGACGCACCGATCTCGCCCGCCCAGCGCGGCGCAAGTCCGTGCCCGACGTCGAGCAGATCGAGCACGCGGGCGACCGTGTGGTCGACGAGCGCGTCGATCGACTGCGGCCGGTGATAAAACGCGGGAACCGGCGGGAAGATCACGCCGCCCATCAGCGTGACCGCCTCCATGTTGCGGAGGTGCGCCAGCGTCAGCGGCGCCTCTCGCACCAGCAGCACGAGCCGGCGCCGCTCCTTCAGGCACACGTCGGCGGCGCGCGTGACGAGGTTGTCGGCGAGCCCGTGCGCGATCGCCGCCAGCGTCTTCATCGAGCAGGGCGCGACCGCCATGCCGTGCGTAACGAACGACCCGGAGGCGATCGTCGCGCCGATGTCGCGCACGTTGTGCACGACGTCGGCGAGCCGTTCGACGTCGCCGCGCGCGAGGTCGAGCTCCTGTTTCAGGTTCAGCACCGCCGCCGGCGTGACGAGCAGATGCGTCTGCACGTCGGCAGCCGCACGCAGCGCGTGCAGCAGACGCACGCCGTAGACGGCGCCCGACGCGCCGGTGATCGCGACGATGATCCGGCGCAAGATGGCCGCCTGCCGGAGCCGATCAGACGACTTCGGCCTGCTTCAGCAGGTCCTGCAGCTCGCCGCTTTCGTACATCTCCATCATGATGTCCGAGCCGCCGACGAACTGGCCCTTGACGTAGAGCTGCGGGATCGTCGGCCAGTTGGCGTACTCCTTGATGCCCTGGCGCACCTCTTCGTCCTCGAGCACGTTGACGGTGACCAGGTTCTTCACGCCGCACGACTTCAGGATCTGGATCGCGCGGCCCGAGAAGCCGCACTGCGGGAACTGCGCGGTGCCCTTCATGAAGAGCACGACCGGGTTCTCGGCGATCGTCTTTTGAATGAATTCCTTCGCATCCATGGCATTCGCTTTCAAGGCTCAGGCGCGTGCAGTGTAGGAACCGCGCATGCGGGCGTCAAACGGCGGCGGAACGAATCGGTCGCGGCCGCCGAAACTTGAGTCCTGCGATCGTTCAGTAACGCTCACGCGCCCGTGGGATATCGGCGTGCCGAAGGCGCGTGCATGCCGTCACAATGAGTCCACCGATCGCGCGATCACCGACACCATTCAGCCTCCGCGCGCAGGCTGCGAAGAGGACGGGAGGGGTCTTTCGACCCCTCCCGTGCGCGCCCGAGCGAAGCGAGGCGCGCCCGCGCGCGACACGAAGTGGCGCGCAAGAGGCCGCCGGTCGAAAGACCGCTGCCGTGCGCGCCCGAGCGAAGCGAGGCGCGCCCGCGCGCGACACGGCGTGGCGCGCAAGAGGCCCCAGTCGAAAGACCGCTGCCGATCGCGCCCGAGCGAAGCGGCGCGTGCGCCGCTTCGCTTGACGCAAGGTGCTACGACACGCCTCCCCTGCCCGCTAGCGCCCGGCGAGAGGGGGCGAGGCTCGACGATCGAGCATTACGAATCTTCGCGACACAACCGACCGCCTGGCGCTCGCATCCGTCGCCCTTCGTCATTCCGAGCCGCAACGCGGAATTGTCATTCCGAGCCGCAGGCGAGGAATCTCCGCCGCTCGCAACGCCGAGATC